>JAQSXD010000250.1 GCA_029266295.1 Bacillota bacterium
CAGTGTCATTGTCACATGTTGTCTCATGTGACATGTTGGCACATATGATATCAAATGAACTTTGAGAAACGAAATTTGTTATCAAAAATTTATTTGAGTTTTTTGAACTATACTATGAATTCATTGAAAAATCAAGATTTTTTATAATGGAATGAAAGAAAATTATTATCATAGCAGTTTTGGCACAAGTCTTGCTTTTTATAATGTCATAAAATAAGAGTAAAATGGGAGGTTACGAATGGAAACAAAATACAGCAAAAAACATTTGTTGAGTCTTTATGAAATCATGTATAAGATGCGAAGATTCGAAGAAGAAGTTTTTGAATTCTATAAAAAGGGCATGATGCCAGGTCTGGCACATCTTTATCTTGGTGAGGAGGCTGTGGCAACGGGCGTATGTGCAGCGCTGAACGAGGACGATTATATCGGAAGTACACACAGAGGGCACGGCCATCTGGTAGCAAGAGGCGCGGATCTCGGGAAAATGATGGCTGAAATCCTTGGAAAAGCAACCGGTTACTCCAAAGGAAAAGGCGGCTCCATGCATATCATGGCGATGGATAAAGGAATTTTAGGCGCGAACGGTATTGTGGGCGGAGAAATTCCCATTGCCACCGGTGCCGCGTATTCGGCCCAATATCGTGGCACAGATCAAATCGCAGTATCCTTTTTCGGTGATTCTGCTACCAACGAAGGAACCTTTCATGAAAGCATCAACATGGCCGCAGCATGGAATCTTCCGATTATCTATGTGATAGAGAACAATTTGTACGGTATTTCTGTAGATATCAGAGATGTTACTAACACGGCAAATCTTGCGGACAGAGCGCTGGGTTATGGAATTCCCGGTGTTGTCGTAGATGGTATGGATGTTCTGGCTGTTCAGAAAGCTGCGGAAGAAGCGGCAGAAAGAGCAAGGAGCGGCAACGGGCCGACGCTAATTGAGTGCAAGACCTACAGATGGCAGGGACATCACGTGGGAGATCCTGCGGTATACCGTGAGAGAAAGGACTCCAACGAAAAAGCAAGCTGGATGGAACGCTGTCCTGTAGCCTGCTTCAGAGATCAGATTCTCTCCATGAAGATCACGGAAAAAGAAGTGGCTAAGATTGAGGAAGCAGTGGAAGCAGAAGTTCAGACAGCGGTTACGTTCGCAGAAGAAAGCCCGTATCCAGATCCTGCAGAAGCTTATACGGATCTCTTTTCCGATCTGTAATCAAACGAAACGGAAGAATTCTACCGGCTAATCGTTGCCAATGGCAAGCCAGGGAATGAATGTATAGCACCTTACGACATTTGCGCTGTAAATGTGGACTGGTGCGTAAGGAGGGAAATAAAAATGAGAGAAATTTTATATAGAGACGCGATCTGTGAGGCACTGGATGAAGAAATGGAACGGGATGACCGTGTCCTGCTGCTTGGAGAAGACGTCGCGTTCATCGGAGGAAATTTTAAAACCTCAGTGGGACTCTATGATAAGTACGGTGACCTTCGGGTAAAAGATACCCCCATATCAGAGGCCGGCTTTGTCGGTATGGGTACGGGCATGGCGCTGACGGGACTTCGCCCTGTAATCGAGCTGATGTTTTCAGATTTCATGCTGGTAGCAGCGGATCAGATCATTAACAATGCAGCAAAAATTACATATATGTCCGGCGGACAGGTAACTGTGCCAATGGTAATCCGTACTCCCATCGGTGCGGGGCGTTCCTCGGCGGCACAGCATTCCCAGAGCATGCAGGCGTTCGCAGCTCATTTTCCGGGTATGAAGGTCGTGGTTCCTTCCAATGCACAGGAGGCGAAGGGACTTTTGAAGACAGCCATCAGAGACGATAACCCTGTCTTATTCTTCGAACACAAAATGGAATATTCCAATAAGTATATGATTGACGACGTGGTTGAACCAATCCCCTTCGGTATGGCAAATATCGTAAGACCGGGAACGGACATTACCATCGTTGCCACCTCATCTCAGGTGCTAAAGTCGGTGAAGGCTGCTGAAATCCTGGAAAAGGATGGAATTTCTGCGGAAGTAATCGACCTTCGGACCATTGTTCCCATGGACAGAGAAACCATCATCCAATCGGTGAAAAAGACAGGACGACTGCTTGTGGTGGATGAAGCCTATGAACGCTGCGGCATCGGTGCGGAAATCGGAGCTGATGTGATGGACGACGTCTTCTATTATCTGGAGGCACCCATTGCCAGAATCGGAACCCCCAACGTATCTCTGCCGTTCAGTCCCGCGTTGGAATTTCCGCTGATTCCCACTGTGGAAAAAACCGTTGAAAAAGTCAAAAAGATGATGAAATAGAGGTGTGAAATGGCTGAACGTATCATTATGCCGGCAGAGTTAGGCGGCGCTGGAGAACAGAGCGGTGAAGGCAGAATTAAGATCACACCGAGAGCAAGAAGATGTGCTCAAGAAAAGGGTATTGATCTTAAGCGCTTGAATATAAAAGGTACCGGATACCAGGGCGGAATTTCAGAAAAAGATATCCTGGATTATCTTGCATCCGCTAAAATCAGAGTGACTCCTGTTGCGGCAAAGATTGCAGCAGATCAAGGAATTAACCTTGAAGGGATTGCAGGCTCAGGCGCCAGCGGAAAGATTATGAAAAAAGATCTTATGGCGGAGGGAACTGCGAAGGGAACTGCTGCAGCTGGCGCATCAACATCGACTGGAGCAGCTGCGGCGGGGGTGTCTTCATTCGGAGGGTCAAAGGCTGACACGTCAATTGAGAGCACCGTAGGGTCCGGAACGGGGCAGCTCACTCCTGACGGAAAAGAAATCAAGGATATCCTTCCCTACAGCGGCATACGAAAAATTATCGGCGATCGCCTGGCAAAGAGCAAGTTTACGGCACCCCATCTATATTTTACACAGAAGGTGGATCTGGAGAAGCTGCTTGCACTGCGGAAACAGATCAATGGTTCGCAGGAAAAGAAGACGTCTGTTACCGACTATATCGCAAAAGCGGTGATCAAATGTCTTCAGAAATATCCTGACATGAACGCGTCCTTGGAAGGGGATCAAATTATTCGGTATCAATCGGTTAATCTGGGGATTGCCGTTGCCGCTCCCGGCGGCTTAATCGTACCGGTGGTTAAGAATGCAAACCATAAGACGGTCGTGCAGCTGTCTTCTGAAGCAGGTGTATTGTTTGATAAAGCGAGAAACGGTAAGCTGGCTCCTTTCGAATATACCGGAGGAACCTTTACCGTATCCAATTTGGGGATGTTCGGTATTGAGAACTTTACGGCCATTATCAATCCTCCTGAGGTTGGGATTCTGGCTGTCAGTGCGACCAAGGACGAGGCTGTAGTGGTTCTGCATGAGGACGGAACGAAAACGATAGAAATCAAACCAATGATGAATGTTACGCTCACAGTGGATCATCGGGTGATCGACGGACTTCTGGCTGCCCAGTTTGTTACGGATGTGAAGAAACTGCTTGAAAGCCCGATTCAATTATTAGTATAAACGACAAGTTTAAGGAGGGAACCATGGCTGAAGTAATCATAATGCCAAAGCTTGGCTTTAACATGGACGAAGGCAAGCTGGTGAAGTGGTATAAAAAAGAAGGAGATCGTATCGGCAAAGGCGAAGCCCTTTTCTCCATAGAAACGGATAAGACGAGCATCGATATTGAGGCTACCGGAGACGGCGTTGTCAGAAAGCTCTTCATCAGAGAGGGAGAAGCCGTACCTGTGACACTTCCCATCGCAATCATCGGGGATGCAGGGGAAGACATTGAAGCACTGGTCAGGGATGCCTTTGGAAAACTGGGCAAAGAAGAGTCAGCGTCTGAGTCGACTCAGGATACTACTGCGGCTCCAGCTCCAGTTCAGCCTGCCGCTTCATCCGCAGCTCCTGCGCTAGCTCCAGCTCAGGATGCGACTTCTGCGCCAGACGCAAAGGACTTTGATGTCATTGTAATCGGCGGGGGCCCCGGCGGTTACGTTGCTGCAATCAAAGCTGCACAGTTGGGGAAGCGAACCGCGGTCATCGAAAAGGATCAATTTGGCGGTGTCTGCATGAACCGCGGCTGCATTCCGACGAAGACACTCCTGCGAAGTGCAGAATCGCTGAAAGAAATCAAAGAGTCCGAAAAATTTGGTGTTGTGGGTCTGGATCTGACTAACCTTCAGCTTGACATGACCAAGGTTCAGAAGCGGAAGGCCGGGATCGTGGGTCAGCTCGTAGGCGGCATCAACGGCCTGTTTCGTAAGAATGGCGTAACACCAATTTCGGGAGAAGGAATCATCAAGGATAAAAACACTGTTTCAGTGGAAGGAAATGAATACACTGCAGAGTACCTTGTCATAGCAACCGGATCAAGGATCAAGTCGCTGCCGGTGCCTATCGACAACGGTATGGAGGTGCTTACCAGCAATGAAGCGCTGGATGTTGCCGAAATTCCTGAGGACATCACAATTATCGGCGGAGGCGTGATTGGTGTAGAATTTGCTTATTTCTTCGCAAGCATCGGAACGAAGGTTACTGTTGTAGAATTTTTGGATAGAATCTTACCAATGGTGGATGAAGAAATTACGAAGCAGATCACAAGCATGCTGGAACAGATGGGAGTCGAGGTATATACAAGTGCCAGAGTCACCGAAATTTCGAAAGATGCTGTTATCTTTGAAAAAGATGGAAAAGTGGAACAAGCTGCAGCGTCAAAAGTACTCATGGCTGTGGGACGGGGGCCGGATCTTGGAGGCATCGATTGCGAAACGCTGGGCATCAGGACAGAGCGCGGCGCAATCGTCACAGATGCTGCTATGAGAACCTCGGTGGAAAACATTTACGCAGTAGGCGATGTGAACGGCAAGGCTATGCTTGCCCATACAGCTTCTGCTGAGGGAATTGTTGCAGCGGAGAATCTCTGTGGCCATCATAAGGCGATGGATTATGACAGAATCCCCAGTGCGATCTATATTCAGCCTGAGGTTGCCTGTATTGGTCTGACGGAGGCTCAGGCAAGGGAGAAATACGGGGACGTCAAAATAGGAAGATTTCCGCTTGTGGGAAATGGCAAGGCAAAGGTTGCAGGAGACGACAGAGGTATGATCAAGGTAATTACAGAGCCCAAGTACCAGGAAATCGTGGGTGTGCATATCTTCGGTCTTCATGCCACGGATCTCATTGCGGAGGCGGCGGTCGCCATGAATTTGGAGGCTACTGCTGAAGAGGTGGCAATGTCGATCCACCCGCATCCGACTCTATCAGAAATCTATCATGAAGCATTTCATGCCGCGATTGATAAAGCCATCCACATATAAGCACATCCATGAATTTGCGTGTTGCTCAATGATCAATTCGGGGATAGAAATCCGGCAAAAAAACAGCAGAACGAGGCAGGTGTAAAAAAAATGAAAGACTACTCATTTGTGTCAAATACCGTGATCAAACGATTGCCGCGTTACCGAAGGATCCTCGGTGATCTTTCAGAAAAGGGCGTGAAGGTGGTTTCTTCAACGGAACTCAGCAGGATTGCCGGTTACACGGCATCGCAAATCAGGCAGGACCTGAACAATTTTGGAGCATTCGGACAGCAAGGCTACGGGTATAATGTCGAGAGGCTGCAAAGACAGATTGGCGAGATACTGGGTCTACGGAATGAGTACAAAATGATCGTTCTGGGGGCAGGCAATCTGGGGCAGGCAATTGCAAATTATACACATTATTATAAGTCGGGCTATCAAATTATAGCAATGTTTGATGTAAATCCCAGGCTGGTGGGCCTAAGAATCAACGATATCGAGGTACTGGATGCAGGCTGCCTAACAGAGTATCTGGAAAACAATCAGGTGGATATCGCCGTGATCACCACCGATAAAGACAGCGCTCAAAGCGTTACCGACGTTCTGGCAGGAAGCTGCATCAGGGGA
>JAQSXD010000251.1 GCA_029266295.1 Bacillota bacterium
AAACTGGGTATTGAAGACCGAAAGCCGCTGTCTGATGAAAAACTGCCCGATATTATCTATGATGGTATTCTTGGAATTTTCCAAGAAAAAGCAGAAATAGGACCGATTAGTTTAAAAAATAATATGATTACTCTTGCAATAGAACGAATAGACGGAAAGAGGGGTCGTACATGAAAGATGAAAAGAACGTTGAGTTTGTACTCACAAAAGAAGTTATTAATGAATGTTTACAGCTAGTCTAAGACTATGTGAACTAGAAGAGAATCCTTGGAGAGATCCAAGGTTTTTTTATATTGTGATTTGACGATTGGCAGAACATTAACATATGATAAAAGTGAGACACGCCATATTAGGCAGTGTCTCACTTTTTATATTGAAAGCTATTTTTTTCGTTTCTTTTGAAAAGAGGCATCCGTTCCATTCTCTTTCCTCTTATTCTTACCTGCGCTTCCGCTGCGTGCTTGCTCCTGCGCCCTGTTTTTTCCCAAGGAGAGGCTTATCATAACGACACCTACATAAAGAATTGTTATTACGATGAGAATTTTAATAATTGCGGTGTTGTTGTCAGCAAGGCCCGCTGTTCTGGCAAACAGCAGCGCCGCAGCAACTAGGATCCAATAATATAAAACTACGCTTACTTTTGTCATCATCTTGCTCCATTTCTTTTATTTTTTCAAACGGACTTCCATCTGTGGGTAGGTTACGTTGATATCCGCCTCATTGAAGGCAAGATTCACCTGTTCCTCTAGATAGTACTTTATCTCTGCGTAATCCTTGGTATCACACCAAACCTTCAGATCAAAATGAACTCTCCCCTCACCTTGTCCCGCAACTCCTACAATAGGAGCAGGATCGGTATAAATGGAAGGATTGGACTCGGCTACAGCCAATAAAAGCTCCTTTACCTTTCCGATATCATCCTGATACCCGGCAGAAAATCGGCATTCCACACGTCTGCTTTTGTTTCTAGTAAAATTGACGATGGTGGAATTGGCCAGCTTGCCGTTTGGAATTGTAATGATCTTGTTGTCAAAGGTAATCAGTGTAGTATACAACAGATCAATCTTATCGACCTGCCCTGCAGTCTGATAATCCTCGATATAATCCCCTTTGCTGAAGGGTTTTGTAAGAATGATCAGAATACCGCCGGCAAAGTTGCCAAGGCTGTCCTTTAATGCCAACGCCACCGCCACACCGGCAGCTCCCAGTGCTGTAACAAATGCGGTTATGGGAATCCCTGCGCTGCTCAAGGCCGTGATGGCAACAATCACCCACATGAGGATTCTCACACTATTGATTAGAAATACGTGCAGTGCCGCATCCAGCTTGCTCTTTTTCAAAGTCCTGCGAAGAATTCGACTGACCAGACTGATCAGAATTGATCCAGCCAGTGCGATAGCAAACGCTTGACCAAGTTCTTTCAGAAGGTTTATGGTGGTTTCCGACATAAACATCCTCCTTTTACTCATCATGGAATGGATGTCCCTATTATACACTATTTCCGAAAGTAGTTACAATGGGTAAGCTTCCTTTCAGGAATCGATCTTATCAATAATGCTCCTGAGCTTTTCCTGCTCCTCCTCCGACAGCCCACGATCATGGGTCAAGGCGGAAACCAACATGGAAGCCGAACCGTTAAACACTCTTGCTAACAATCGGTTGACCTCTTTCTCGGTACACTCCTTTTCCGAAACCGCAGGAGCATACCGAAAATTGCCTGTGCTTTTATCAGCATGGAGCGCTCCTTTTTCAACCAGTCGGTTCACCAGCGTACGAATCGTTGTATAGCTCCAGTCGGTACCTCCAAGGCCTGCTGCGATTTCTTTCAACGTCAGCTCCGGGTTTCCCCAGAGAATCTTCATAATCTTCCATTCCGAATCACTGATATTCAAGTTATTTTTTGTTTTCATCCTCGCAATCTCCTTACCAGTATTCATTCATGCTCTATGTGTTATCTTTCGGGCATGCCCTATCTGTCCTTTTCGAGCATCCCTTAACAAGATTCGTTCAATCAGGACGCAGCCTTTACTGCTTTCAAATATTGTTCATCCAGCTGCTCAAAGAACACTCGATATTCTTCGGGGCTGCTTGTTTGTTTTTCGAGATTTATCCCAAGCTCCTGCTCCAAAACTTGTTGATCCAGCAGGAAGTGATATGTGTATGGAGCACCCGATTCCAGCCTTCCGTTTAGAACCAGCTCCACCGTTGAGCAATTGTCAATCAAAGAGAGCAGTACGGCGCTGTTTTGAAAGAGCTGGGCCTTTAGATAGGGGGTGGGATCCCAGCCTCGACTGTCGGTCGGAGCCCTTGCTTCGCTCTCGTCGTATAACATTCCTCCGAAGCGCGTCAGGTCATAGGCCACGGTGAGCCCATAGGGTTCCTCTTTTGTATGCAGCTGCATTCCGTTTGAGTATTGAAATAGCGGCATCTTTTGGACGATTCTCCCCACCTTGGAAGCATCGCCGATGTACGGCGTCTTCAAGCTGTAGAATTCGCCCGATTGATCGGGAAGAGCGCTTTTTATCATAGAATGAATGGCGATAACCTCTCCCATACCATCTCTGGTATCTTGATCCACAAAGCCTATAAAACGCGGTGTTCCCTGACCATCGAGGGCGAAAACAGCCAGCTGGTTCTTATACGTGATGGTTTTTCGTTCTGCTCCAAACAGCGTGTTTTCTTCCCCAAGCTCAAACCCACTTCCCTGAATGTCGTACAACCTGGGATCAGCGATATTCAAGGTATAATCTACGCTGTACAGCATCACCTTATAAAACCTGCTGAAGTTTGTCAGACGCCAAGACCCTTCTCCCTCATACGGTTTCATTCCTTCGATCCGATACCCGCTGATATCAGTGGTTACTGGCAGCTTGGCATGAACATAATTTTGAAAATACCCTTTTAGCAGCTTCTCTGCAGTCTCTCCCCAATCACCACTGTAGGTGCCTTCCGGTTGGTACGCCCACGGCTTCGGGCTGCGCTTAAAGGTCTCAGCAATCCGGATCAACTGCTTCTCTGTCACCGTATCGCTGTTGGCCCACAGACTGAACACCAGCTCAGAGGAAGGCTCAGGCTGGAGAAAGATATGATTCTGATTCATTGGTTCCGGGGGCGTTCGGTCTCCGGTTTGATAGCGTGCCTCCGTTTGTGCCGCTGTCTCAGCATCCATTTCAAGATTAATCACGATCATGGTAATTCCGTTCTTTGTCAGCACCCTCCTCTCCAGTACGTGAGCGTGGTTCGGCAACGGAAGAACGGCTTCGCCAAATTCCGATTTTTGCTCGTACCCCGTATCAGCATTCAGATTAAGAAATTCGGTTCCTCCGAAATTTACCCCTTGGGAGTCATAGAAAAGTTGATCCCCCGTTTCAGCCCCGCTCCAGTTCTCCGGGATACTTAGCTGATAACCCTCTCCTACATCAATACGATGAGTCACTGATCCCGATGCGTCGGTTAGGCAAAATGCCCCTGCAGTCAGTACTGCGATAATGGCCAATCCTGAAATCCAGGCCTTCGGTCTTTGAAAGGAAGCAATCAACTTAATCCTTCTGCTTACCTCTCTTTCACCGTTTTGCATCGAGGCAACCGCAAAGAAGGCTTGGTTTTTTCTCATAGCCGTTTTCAGCAGGGTTTCGGCATACTCTTTTCTTCTGCCAGTCAGTCCGATCGCCGTTTCGTCGCAAAGGACCTCAAGATCACGGCGAAGGGCGAAAAAGCAAATCCAAAGAACGGGATTATACCAATATAGTGATAAGAGCAGACAGCTGCAACGATTGATCAAAATATCCCTATGCTTATAATGGCATAGCTCGTGGATCATCACATGAGACAATTCGCCTTTTGAATATCCTTTCGGGAGAATCACTGTCGGAGAAAGAAGGCCGTGCAGCATTGGTGTTTCTCCCCCAATCCGCAGGAGGATTTTCGTTCCTTCGATTCCTGCCGTTTTTTTGCAGTCTTCAAACAGTTTCAAAATATCAACATCCCGGCAAAGCGGCAGTCGAATCGCGCTCCGTGCGATCATCCCATGGGCCATGCCAAGGAAAGCAGCTGTAAGAACTGCTCCTGCCAGCCAGCCATAAAGAATCAGCCCAGCGAACTCAATTGAGCCTGTGCGGCCTGATGCTTTCTTTCCCGCTTGTTCATTGGATAAATCAGGATTGATTTGAGTTCCATCTGCGGCAGGATTCTGTATTTCGATCCTGCTTTCCGATTCTGTTTTTCCTGCCGCACTGTTTTTCAGGTCGGTGTTTCTCCCAGCATCACGTCCTTCAGCAGGAGCCTCAAGGGAGAGATTCTGTATCGCAGGCACAAAATTCATGATACTGAAGCCACTCTCGGGCAATACAGGGATCACAAGGCGTACCGCCAGTATGACCCAAATCAGGCAATGCCATCTCGGCGTGAGCTTGTTCTTGAGCAGCCTCTTGAGTAGTAATATGATAAGCCCCGCTGCCGTTCCCCCTATGGTCATGTTCAAAAGCAATTCCATCTCCGAAGATCTCCTTTCCCTTTTCCGGTTTCAATCTATAATACCAGCTGAATTTAGCTTCATTTATAAGAGCATGCACGGTGGCTAACGCTGATACCAAAACGGACTACAAGTGTAGTCTGTATATAGATTACACTTGTAGTCCGTTATTGTCAATAGGATAATCGGCCTCGGAAGTTGCCTTCTGCTTAATTTACCTTCCAGTCCGTCTCCGTTCCAGTTCCTTGAGATATTTTTTCCGCAGACGGATGTCGCCGGGGACGACTTCAACAAATTCATCATCATTGATGAATTCCAGAGCTTCCTCCAGCGTGAAGATTTTCGCAGGCGACAGCTTAACAGAATCGTCACTCCCTGCCGCTCGCATGTTGGTAGTCTTTTTCGCCTTGCAGGCATTGACAACCATATCTTCATTTCTGCTGTTCATACCAACAATCATACCTTCATAAACCTTTGTGCCCGGTTCAATAAACAGCTGCGCTCTCTCACTTATGTTATCCAGTGCATAAGGAGTTGCAACGCCTTCTTCCTGAGCGATAACGGCACCGTTAATTCTCTGTGGGATTTCTCCTTTATGGGCTTCAAAGCACTCAAAGCGTCTGACAAAAGTTCCTTCACCTCTGGTGTCGTTGATAAATTCGGTACGATAGCCCAGCAAGCCTCTGGTGGGCACCAGATATTCCAGCTTTGAATATCCATCTTTTCCTGACATGCCTACCATAATCCCTTTACGGATGTTTAACTTGGAGATGACTGCTCCGGAATACTCGTCCGGTACAGAAACGACGACTTTCTCAATGGGTTCAAGGAGTTTTCCTTTTTCGTCCCTGTGCATGATAACCTCTGGTTTGGATACAGCGATCTCAAAGCTCTCTCTTCTCATATTCTCAAGAAGAATGGAAAGATGCAGTTCTCCTCGGCCGGAAACCTTAAAGCCGTCTGTCGTTTCCAGTGGTTCTACCACAAGTCCCACATTGACCTCAAGCTCCTTTTCCAGTCGTTCCTTAAGATGTCTGGAGGTTACATATTTTCCTGCTTTTCCTGCAAAGGGAGATTTGTTGACCATAAAATTCATGGACATGGTGGGCTCTTCGATGTGGATCATCTCCAAGGGGAGGGGGTTTTTATCTGCACAGACCGTTTCGCCGATGGTAATATCGGAAATACCGGCAAGCACTACAATGTCACCGCATTCTGCTTCCTCTACCGCAGTTCTTTTCAGGCCTTTGTATACGAATACCTGATTGATTTTCCGCTGTACTACACTTCCGTCCGCTTTACAAACAGAAACAACCTGTCCAGTGCGTAGCCTTCCCTTATAGATTCTTCCGATTCCCAGCCTGCCGATGTAATCATCGTAAGCAAGAGTGGAAACCTGCATCTG
>JAQSXD010000252.1 GCA_029266295.1 Bacillota bacterium
AATCTGGATTACTTCGCCTTCTTCGATAAAGATCGGAACCTGGATTACAGCCCCTGTTTCAACCGTCGCAGCTTTTGTCACATTGGTAGCAGTATCTCCCTTAACGCCCGGTTCCGTTTCAATAACCTTCAGGTTTACGAAGTTCGGCGGCTCAACCAGAAAAGCACTGTCTTTGAAGAACTTAATCGTTGCCATGTCGTTTTCTCTGAGATAGAGAATCGCATCTTCAACCTGTTCCTTCATTAACGGAATCTGGTCAAAGGTTTCCTGATCCATGAAGTAATATAGTTCTCCGTCACTATAGAGGTACTGCATCGACTTTGTTTCGATACGCGCATTCTCAAATTTGTCGTTTGGATTGAATGCTTCTTCTCTCGTTGCTCCCGTCAGAATGTTTCTGTATTTCGTTCTTACGAAGGCTGCACCCTTACCCGGCTTTACATGCTGGAAATCTAGGATTACGTGAGGTTCTCCATTGATTTCAAAGGTAATTCCTTTTCTAAAATCGCTTGCATAAATCATTATTTCAATACCTCCAAAATAGTTCAATTATTGATAGCATCCATAGACAAAGTGCCTCACACCGGAAGCATTGTCAAGGGATACTTGTTATCCGTTACAAAATAATCAGTTCCTTTTTTGACTCAACTTTATTTATTATACCAAAGTCAGTAACGATTGCCAAGTCTTCAATCCGTACGCCAAATTTATTTGGTATGTAAATACCCGGTTCAATGGTAATGACCATATCTTTCTCAAGAATTTCCGTACTTTTCGCATTCAATGTAGGTGCCTCATGCACCAGAGTGCCCACTCCGTGGCCCAAACCGTGCGGGTAGTATTTTCCATAGCCTGCATTGGTTATGATGTCTCTCGCCACTTTATCCGCATCAAAACAAGCCACGCCCGCTTTGATAAACTCGATGGCCGCAAGCTGAGCTTCCAGCACAGTTTCATAAACGCGCTTCATTTCATCCGTAACAAAACCAATGGCAACAGTCCGGGTCATATCGCCGCAGTAACCGTCGATTACAGCACCGAAATCCATGGTGAGAAATTCACCCTTTTGGATCACCTTATCTGTTGGTTCTCCGTGAGGCAGGCAGGACCGTTCGCCGGAAACGCTGATGGTATCAAAAGCAAGTCCTTCCGCACCACCTGCGTAAAGAAAACGCCCGATCTCGTCGGCAACCTGCTGATCGGTCATTCCCGGCTCAATAAATCCGAGAATATGGTTGAAACAACGATCACCCAAGGCCGCAGCCTTGGAAATACTTTCAATTTCGCTTGCACGTTTCACGATATTGCTGTTCTGCTTATCTGTCAAATTTGATCACATCCCCAAGAATATTAAAGACATCGTTCACAAGCAAGGTGAATCGTGCCTCTGCCTGAACATATTGAAAAGCCAGAGGATCTCTCATGATAATTTGACTGAGGGACTGGATCTGTTCCATTACCTCAGGCCCAAGCTCTTCTCCTGCCATCTGTTTTGCCTGAATTTCAAATTGCTTTGCACGATAATCATTGAGCATTACGGCAAGCTCTTCATTCTGGGATGCAGCATCTTTGAGCTCCGCATACTGCCTGTATTCCTCAGATTCTCTGATGGCTCTCGCCAGATTGTGCGCTTCGTCATGTACGTTCATGGGGAACCTCCTAACACGTCTTCGTCCCTCTATAGGACGAGCCTGAATTGTTTTGCTAATATTTTTAACCGGAGCCCCCTGGTTCAAACTAGGAGGCTTCCGGTTTCATTGCATTACGTTTGAACTGCTTACAGATTAGACCTCCAGGAAGATCGGCAGAATCACAGGGCTTCTCTTGGTCTTCTCATAGATGAAGTTTTTCAGTTCGTCCTTTACGGCGTTCTTCAGTCCGGCCCAGTCTCTCAGCCCACCTTCATAACACTTGTTTAATCTGGCGCTGACGGCCATCTTAGCCGAGTTCATGAGATCTTCATTCTCTCTCACGTAGACAAACCCTCTGGAGATAATGTCTGGTCCTGAGCATATCATTCCGGTGCTCTTGTCGATGGCAGCCACTACGATGATCAGTCCCGATTCTGACAACAGTTTTCTGTCTCTCAGTACGATATTCCCTACGTCGCCTACGCCAAGGCCATCAACTAGGACTGCGGAAGCGGCAACTTCCTCCTTTGCCTTTACAACGCTATCTTTGGTCAGATGCAGCACCTGACCATTTTCCAGGATGTGGGTGTTTTGCGACGGCATTCCCAGACTCTCCGCAAGCAGCACATGCTGTTTCAGATGTCTGTACTCTCCATGAACCGGCATAAAATATTTCGGTTTAATCAGAGAATGAATCAGCTTCAACTCTTCTGAGCACGCATGACCGGACACGTGAATATCTGCAATATCGGAGTAAATCACGTCTGCACCCTTCTCAAAGAGTTTATTCACAACATTGGAAATGGTTTTTTCATTTCCTGGAATCGGACTTGAGGAAAGAATTACCATATCTCCTCTTTTAATCTGCACTGCCTTGTGATCCGATGAAGCCATTCTGGAAAGAGCCGACATAGGCTCCCCTTGACTTCCTGTTGTGATGATCACCAGCTGATTGTCAGGAACGTGCTTGATCTTGTTGATATCCACAAATACATTCTCTGGAACTTTCAGATATCCCAGCTCAATGGCCAGATTTACTACATTGACCATGCTTCGTCCGGATATTGCTACCTTTCTTCCAAACATCACTGCAGTATCAACGATACGCTGTACCCTGTGTACGTTGGAGGAGAACGTCGCGATCAAAATTCTTGCCTCGGAATTGCGGAAAATATTTTCCAGCGCAACACCTACTGTCTTTTCTGAAGCGGTATATCCTTTTCTTTCAGCATTTGTGCTGTCTGCAAGCATCAGCAGAACACCCTTGTGACCCAGTTCTGCCAGACGCTGAAAATCAATGGGTTCTCCGTCGATGGGCGTATAGTCGATCTTGAAGTCTCCCGTATGGAATACAACTCCTGCAGGAGTATCGATGGCAAGACAAATTGCATCGGCTATGGAGTGGGTTGTTCGGATTGTGTCAACCTTGAACTCGCCAATCTTAACCGTCTGACCAGCCTTGATGGTGTTCAGCTTGCCTTTGATTCCATGCTCCTTCAGTTTATTTTCAACCAGACCCAGTGTCAACCTGGTCCCGTAAATAGGAATATTTAGTTCCTTTAAAAAATAAGGGATGGCTCCGATATGGTCTTCGTGCCCATGGGTTAGGATCATGCCCTTTACCTTATCCCGATTCTTGATTAAATAGCTGAAATCGGGAATTACGATGTCGATTCCGAACATTTCATCATCAGGAAATGATAGCCCGCAGTCAATAATCATGATGTCATTTTTGTATTCCAATACGGTCATATTCTTTCCGATTTCGTTCAAACCGCCAATTGGAATCACCTTTACGGGGCTAACTCCTTTTTTATTTTCATTTGTTTTCAAATTTTCAATCCTTTCTTCCTTACATTCTTTTTCTCCGCACGCGTTTTTTTATAATATATTGTTATTTTACGACAATATTGATCAATTTATTAGGCACGGCAACAATTTTTATAATTTCCTTGTCCGCCAGCAATACCTTGACTTTATCACTATCCATAACCGTTTCTTGGAGCTGCTCTTTGGTCAGTCCGTTTGGAACTTCAATCTTGTCCTTCAGCTTTCCGTTGAACTGAATCACAATCTCAACTGCATCCTTGACCAGTGCCGCTTCGTCATATTCCGGCCAGTTTTCGAGATAAACCGTACCGTTATGACCAGTAAACTCCCACATTTCTTCGCAGATATGCGGTGTAAACGGTGATAACATCAAAATTAAATTCTCCACTGCAGCTTTCAGAAGTCCCAGATTCGGCGCCTCTGTTTCCTTATAGCGGTAGATCTCATTGACAAGCTCCATAATGGAGCTGATTGCTGTATTGAAGTTAAATCTGCCGCCCACATCCTCAGATACTTTCTTGATGGTGGCGTTCATTGCATAGTTCAGCTTTTTGTCTTCATCGCTGACTGACTGTCTGGATGCAGTTACGTCCTTGAGCTTATCATTCAGTTCAAATACAAGCCGATGCACTCTGTTCAAGAAGCGGTAGCTTCCCTCTACCCCAGCATCGGACCATTCCAGTTCCTTTTCCGGCGGAGATGCAAACAGAATAAATAAGCGGGCTGTATCTGCTCCGTATTTGCTGATAATTTCCTCGGGACTGACAACATTACCCTTGGATTTTGACATTTTTGTGCCGTCCTTGAGCACCATTCCCTGGGTCAGCAGGTTTGTGAATGGCTCATCTGCAGCACTGAAACCAATGTCATAAAGGAACTTTGTAAAAAATCTAGCATAGAGAAGATGCAGGATCGCATGCTCCACACCACCGATATATTGATCTACGGGCATCCAGTAATCTGCTTTTTTCTGATCCCAGATCCGTTCCATGTTTTTGGCATCTGTGTATCTTAGGAAATACCAGGATGAATCCAGGAAGGTATCCATGGTATCCGTTTCTCTCCTTGCCGTTCCGCCGCATTTCGGGCAGGTGGTATCCATGAAGGTTGGGCTGGTTGTCAGCGGCGACTCTCCTTTTCCGGTGAAGACAACGTCTGTTGGCAAAAGAACCGGCAGGTTTTCCATCTTTTCCGGAACCCAGCCACAATGTTCACACCAGACCATAGGAATGGGGCAGCCCCAATATCTCTGTCTTGAAATCAGCCAGTCTCTGAGCCTGAAATTTATGGACTTTGTTCCGATGTTCTTTTCCTCAAGGAAAGCCACAATCTGATCTTTTGCCGTTTCCACATCCATTCCGTCAAACTGTCCGGAATTGATCATGGTACCGTCGGCTTCGAAGGCTTCCTTTAAGTTGTTGATATCGATTTTCGGGTTTTTCGGATCAACGACCGGAATGATATCCAGATTGTATTTCTTAGCGAAATCAAAGTCTCTCTGGTCGTGGGCCGGAACAGCCACAATGGCACCGGTACCGTAGTCCATGAGTACATAGTTTGCAATATAAACGGGAACCTTCTTGCCATTCAAAGGATTCACAGCGTATCTTCCGATGAAGATACCGTCCTTTTCAAGGGTTGTCGCCGTTCGTTCAATATCGGTCATATACTGAAGCTTATTCAGGAACTCGTTAACAGCACCCTCATACTCCGTTCCCGCGATGAGCTCTTTTACATAAGGATGCTCAGGAGCAAGAACCATGTAGGTCACGCCGAATAAGGTATCGGGTCTCGTTGTGAATATCTTCAGAGTTTTATCAAAGCCTTCAATGGTGAAATCCACTTCACCGCCGACGCTTTTACCAATCCAGTTCTTCTGCATGACCTTGACCTTGTTCGGCCAGCCTTCCAGCCGGTCAATATCAGTCAGGAGGCGATCAGCATAGTCGGTAATCTTCAGATACCACTGATCCAGATCCTTTTTCCCAACAGGCGTTGAACAACGTTCGCATGCTCCGTCCACAACCTGCTCATTTGCAAGTACCGTCTGACAAGAAGGACACCAGTTAACAGGATTCTTTTTCTTATATGCCAGACCCTTTTCAAAAAACTGAATAAAAATCCATTGCATCCATTTGTAATAATCAGGATGGCAGGTTGCGACTTCTCGATCCCAGTCATAGGATAACCCAAGCTGCTTCAGTTGATTTCTCATTTCCGCAATGTTTTCCCAGGTCCATACATTGGGGTGAATTCCGTGTTTGATGGCCGCATTCTCCGCAGGCAGACCGAAAGAATCCCAGCCCATAGGATGAAGTACATTATATCCGTTCATTTTGAGGTATCTCGTGGCCACGTCACCGATGGAATAGTTTCTTACATGGCCCATGTGAAGCTTTCCCGATGGATA
>JAQSXD010000253.1 GCA_029266295.1 Bacillota bacterium
GGGGGACGTTATGAAGGATCGTTTTGGCAGAGAGATAAGCTACATGAGAATTTCCGTAACCGATCGATGTAATCTGAGATGCAAATACTGTATGCCTGAGGAGGGTATTGAAAATCTCGGACACGATAAAATTCTGACATTTGAGAACATACAAAAAATTGTAAAGGCAGCAGCGGAGCTTGGAATATCAAAGTTTCGCATTACCGGAGGAGAACCTCTGGCGAGAAAGGGGATTGCAAGTCTCATCGAACAACTTGCAGGAACGGAAGGGGTCAAGGAGCTGGTCATGACCACCAACGGCACATTGCTCGCAGGGCAGGCAGAAGCGTTAAAAAAAGCCGGCTTGAGCAGAGTGAATATCAGCGTTGATTCCCTGCTCTACCATAAATACGAAGAAATCACAAGAGGCGGAGACCTTGATGCGGTTTTTGAAGGGGTAAATGCAGCCCTTGCCGCAGGGCTGGCGCCCGTAAAACTCAATGTTGTGGCTATGGAAGGCTTCAACGACGATGAAATTCTGAACTTTGTTCAGCTTACCATCAACCATCCGCTGGATATTCGATTTATTGAGCTTATGCCCATAGGACAAGCTGCGTTCAGCAGCGGGTACCGCTATCTTTCTTGCGATGAGATCAAGAATAAGCTTCCAAGTCTGATTCCGCTGAAACGGCAGGACGGAGTGGCGGATCTTTACCGTTACCCTGAGGCGCAGGGTAATATTGGATTTATTAGTCCTATGAGCAGGCAATTTTGCGGAGATTGCAACAAGATAAGGCTTACCGCCGATGGGAAATTGAAACCCTGTCTACATACCGATCAGGAGATCGATCTGAACGAAATTCTGCAATCAAGGGATCATGAACTCCTGAAAGAGACCTTGCGGCAAGCAATACTCCAAAAGGGTGAGCAGCATGAACTAAACAGCGGCGGAAAACCCATTGAACGGGAAATGAACCGGATCGGAGGCTAAGATGAAAGAAACGACTGACAACGACAGAAATCAGCTGACGCAAATTAATGAAGAAGAGCTGACCCACATTGATAAGAACGGACGGCCCAAAATGGTGGATGTGGGAGAGAAGGAAGATACCGCAAGAGTGGCAGTGGCAAGGGGCAGTATCTATATGAAACCGGGGACCTTAGATCGGATTAAGGCTGGCTCACTAGCGAAGGGAGATGTCCTTTCCGTTGCACAAACTGCGGGAATCATGGCAGCAAAAAACACGGCATCGGCAATTCCGATGTGTCATAATATATTCATTACCGGTGTGGAAATGGATTTTGTTCTGGATGAAGAAAATTCTGCAGTCCATATCGAGGCCAGTGCAAGCACCATCGGTAAGACCGGGATAGAAATGGAATCGCTGCATGCAGTCTCCGTTGCGGCGCTGACAATTTATGATATGTGCAAGGCCGTAGACAGAGGAATGCGAATCACGGATATCAGACTAGTAAAAAAGACCGGAGGAAAATCCGGAGATTTTACAGGTGAGTATGATAGAGCTGAATAAAAGGAGGATAACATCATGGCAAAAGTAATATCCATTAATACCAGTGACAAAACTGGCCAGATCAAGCTGCCTGTTTCAGAGGCTGAGTTTATCGAGGGCGGGATCAAAGGGGATGCGCACTGTGGTCTGGATGAGATCAAACAGGTAAGTCTTCTGGCAGACGAGAGTGTTGACAAGATGAGAGCAATGGGGCTAACCTTAGCAGCGGGAGCATTCGCTGAGAATGTAACGACCCAGGGGATTGAGCTGAAAACACTTCCCATCGGCACCATGCTGAAAATCGGCGAGACCCTTCAGCAGGTTTCGAGAATCGGGAAGGAATGTCATACCGGCTGCGCGATCAAACAACAAACTGGTACCTGTGTTATGCCGCTGGAAGGAATTTTTACAAAGGTGATCAAAGGCGGAATTATTCGGGTAGGGGACAGCATCGAACTCGTATAATACAAAGGTATTAATAGTATATCGCAGCGGCTATGGAGTTATATCAGCAAAGCAGTGCTTCACAACCATGCCTTTAGGCTTGTTACTAAAATGGTGCCGTTATGAAAACGGTCATTAATATTGTATACATTTAGAGGTTACTATTGATTTTATCGATTATACTACTATATAATGGATTAAATCGCCTGGAATTCTAAGGAAACGCTGTTTCCTTCCGGATGAAATGCCGGTTGAATGAAATCAGCGTTTTTTTCGATACGTGTTAAGTGAAATATGTGAAAATGGAGGATGAAATGGCAAAGATTAAAATAACGGAAACAATTTTGAGAGACGGCCATCAGTCGTTGATTGCTACCCGTATGACGACGGATGAAATGCTTCCAGCACTGGAACTTCTGGATGGAGTTGGTTATCATGCGATGGAAGTATGGGGCGGCGCAACCTTCGATGCCTGTCTCAGATTTCTGAACGAAGACCCATGGGAACGTCTCAGAATTATCAGGAAAAATGTGAAACATACGAAACTCCAGATGCTGCTGAGAGGCCAGAACCTCTTGGGATATAAGCATTATGCAGATGATGTGGTTGATGAATTCGTAAATAAAGCCATTGGAAACGGAATTGACATCATTCGTATCTTTGACGCATTAAACGATACTCGAAACCTCCAGCGTTCCATTGAAGCCACCAAGAAGTACGGCGGGCACGCACAGGGAACCATTTCCTATACCATCAGCCCTGCCCATACCGATGAAGTATTTATTCAGCTTGCCAAGGAAATCGAACAAATGGGCGCAGATTCGATCTGTATCAAAGATATGGCTGGTTTGTTGAGCCCATACAATACCTATGACCTGGTCAAACGGATTAAAAAGGAAATCAAGATTCCCCTTGAACTGCATACTCATGCAACCAGTGGACTGGGGAGTCTCACTTACATGAAGGCTGCAGAAGCAGGCGTAGACATTATTGATACTGCGCTCTCGCCATTTGCAGAAGGAACGTCCCAGCCGCCTACAGAGCCGCTGGTTTATGCGTTCAAAGGAACGGAGTATGATACGGAACTGAACATGGATCTTCTGAATGAGGCTGCGGAGTATTTCCGCCCAATCAGAGAAAAATATATTGCAAGCGGTCTCCTGGATCCCAAACTGATGGGCGTGGACATCAATACACTAATCTATCAGGTCCCCGGAGGAATGCTTTCCAATCTGGTATCCCAGTTGAAACAGTCAAATGCTATGGATAAATTCGAGGAAGTTCTGAAAGAGGTTCCGAGAGTTCGTGAAGATCTGGGTTATCCGCCCCTTGTAACGCCTACCAGTCAGATCGTAGGAACACAAGCGGTGCTGAATATCGTAACGGGTGAGCGATACAAGATGGTGCCGAATGAGGTGAAACAGCTTGTAAAGGGTATGTACGGCAAGACCACCGTTCCGATTAAAGAAGAAATCGTAAAGAAGATCATCGGGGATGAAGAGGTAGTTACCTGCAGACCGGCGGATCTCATTGAACCTGAACTTGAGAAGACACTGAGAGAGGTTGCTCAGTATGTGGAACAGGATGAGGATGTGCTTACAAGAGCACTGTTCCCTGGGCCGTCAGTAGAGTTTTTCAAATACAGGAACGCAAAACGGTATCAGATTGATTCGACTTTGCTGAATGAAGAGGATATGGTATATCCCGTTTAAATTGAAATCAACAAGTAAAAGCGCATCGTTAATGGACGATGCGCTTTCAAGTTAATGCGATTCGTATACCACATAGAGGAAAATTATGTTACAATGAAACATAATTTAAGGGAAGGTACCAAGAGAAGGCGGTGATGGAACGTGTTTCGGGAAATTAAAAAGAAGAAGCTTATCCTCGAGAATCGAAAGCCTTACACCATAGAAGCGGCAGAATACATAGAAGAGCTAAATCTGGTGGACTGGATTTATACTTCCATGCGGCTTGATGGAAGCAGCATCGCTAAAACCAGTGTGCAAAAAATCTTGAAGGGAGAATTTCTGATCAATGTCAGCGTCAAGGATCACTCTCTGGTGGGAATCTATCAAAGCGCCATCCGTCTTGCCTATGACATGGCAGAGCTCGACATTGACCTCAATGAGTCCTATTTGTTCCGCTTTTATCAGATTCTTGCTGATCCTGTAAAACAGGACTACCGCAGGACCAATCCCGTACTCTTTATGCTGGAATATAACCCTCCTCATCCCAGTGAGATTGAGGAGCAGATGGATATTCTTTTTCAGTGGCTGGGTGAAGCTGACTTTCAGAGCAATCCCATACTGCGGGCAGCGTACCTTCACAATAAGCTCGTTGAAATCTATCCTTTTGAAACCCATTCTGAGGCTGTGGCCAGAATGGCAATGTACTATGAACTGATCCGAAACGGGTATCCTCCGATTATGCTGAACCTCAGCGAATCGGAATACTACAGTGCCATTAAAAGCTATCTCAAAAAAGAAGAAATCCAGCCCCTGTATGAGCCCCTTGAAAGAGGTGTATACAACAAGCTGGAAATTATGATGCAGCTTACCGCCGATCAGTAATGTTATTTTGAAAGAATCTGCTCTACGCTCTCAAAGGACGTGGAGCCTTTTGATTTTTTGGCACTGATGCAGGCGCGAATGTCGATCTTTCCAAAGATGTCTTCTTCGAATTTCTCCGAAAAGCCTTTCAGCTCTTCCAAGGTCAGCTCCTCAATGGCCTTATTCTGCTCGATACAGTACAGCACCAGCCGGCCGATGATTTCGTGACAGTCCCGGAAGGCAAGCCCTTTGCCGACCAGATAATCCGCAGCGTCGGTAGCGTTCATAAAACCTGACTTTGCAGCCTGTTCCATCACCCGACTGTTAACCTTCATGGTTGCGATCATCTGTGTGAAGATCCGAAGGGAATCCTTTAAGGTGTCGCCGGCATCAAATACCGGTTCTTTGTCTTCCTGCATGTCCTTGTTGTATGCGAGGGGGAGCCCCTTCATAATGGTGAGCAGGGTCATCAGATCTCCGTAAACCCGTCCGGTTTTTCCTCGGATCAGCTCGGCCATATCCGGGTTCTTCTTCTGAGGCATGATGCTGCTTCCTGTGCTGAAGGCATCGTCGATTTCCACAAAGCGGAATTCAGCAGAGCTCCAGATAATCAATTCTTCACAGAATCGGGACAGGTGCATCATGGCAATGGAACAGCAGCTTAAAAATTCCAGGGCAAAATCCCTGTCGCTTACAGCGTCCATGGCGTTGATACAGATCTTTGAAAATCCAAGTTCCTCGGCCAGATAGTCCCGGTCGGTAGGATAGGTGGTTCCTGCCAACGCACCGGAGCCCAAGGGCAGGGAATCGGTTCCTTCATAACAGTCGTTGAACCTTCTGATATCTCTGCGAAACATTTCCCGATAAGCGGTCAAATGGAAGGCCAGCGTCACAGGCTGTGCTCTTTGCAGATGGGTATAGCCTGGCATTACGGTATCCTGATGGGCCTGGGCAAGCTCTGTAAGGGTGCCATTCAGATCTTTCAGCAGGGCAGCGATCTGCTTGATTTCTTCCTTGAGATACAGGCGAATGTCTACGGCAACCTGATCGTTTCTGCTTCTTGCGGTATGAAGCTTCTTCCCTACAGCCCCGATTCGCTCTGTGAGGATGCTTTCGATATTCATGTGAATGTCTTCTTGCTCGATGGTAAATTCAATCTTGCCGGCTTCAATGTCATTTAAGATCTCTAGTAAAGAGGACTCTATTGCTAGAGCCTCATCTTTACTGAGTATTCCTTGTTTTGCAAGCATTTTCGCATGAGCGATACTGCCTGTAATATCTTGTTTATATAATCTGCGGTCGGTTTCTATGGAAGCGTTGAATTCCTCAGCCAACGAATTCTCCGCCTTTAAGAACCTTCCTTTCCAAAGTTTCATCCGT
>JAQSXD010000254.1 GCA_029266295.1 Bacillota bacterium
GGCTGCGATGGCTCCGATGGCGATCGAGAGGGTACCTAGTATTTTGTTAATGGTACCCATTTGGGACTCAGCAGATTCATAACTAAAAAATTGAGGATCCTTGTCTTTAATACGGCTGAGATAGCGGGTGAATGTATTTCCTAATTCTTCCTGGTTCTTCTTTTCATTAGTATATATTTCAATGTAGGAAGTTGCAGGATCTGAGTACTCAAGGATTGGGTAAGGGACGTAGGTTGAGTAGGCATCGTTTGTTCGCAAGCCGCTGAAGATACTCTTTTCGACCTCGTAGACACCTATGATGGTAAGATCCTTCATCTCTTCATTAATCACAACTCCTAAGGTTTTTCCTATGGGATTTTCCGTATTAAAAAAGTACAAAGCTGCTTCCTTATCGATGACAATCCGATCTTTTTTTCCTTCAATATCGCTTTTATTAAACATTCTGCCATGAAGCATTTTCATATGCTTATGCTTGTTATATTCTGCTGCCACCCCTGTCATATCAAGCTTGCCTTCCGTTCTTCCAACCTTGGTGTCGCTGCGGGAGCTGATGGCAGGCGCAACATACTTGATATCGTCCGGAAATCTTGCGACAAGAGCATCAATATCATCCGGAGTTATAAGGTCTTCATAATTGACTCCGTCCGGAGTGAAAGCCCAATTGATTCCGATATACATATCGTTCATTCCGTAAGATTCGAATTCCTTGCCCACAACACCCTTTGCACTGGCTCCAATGGACGTGATCGCAATGACGGAGCTGATCCCAATGATGATGCCAAGCATGGTCAGGAAGGACCGCATCTTATTGCTTCTAATGGCGGTGAGAGCCAACATAATGTTTTCAAAGACTAACATGGGGTCGCCTCCTTTGCTTCCGCCAGTTCTCCTCTAAGATGTTCATCCTGAACAATCAGGCCGTCCTTAAAGGTGATGACACGGTCGGTAAATTCGGCAATGTCCCGTTCATGGGTTACGATAATTACCGTATTTCCATTCTCACGGTTCAGCTTTGTAAAGATTTCCATTATCTCGACAGATGATTCGGAATCCAGATTTCCCGTGGGCTCGTCAGCCAGAATAATCTGCGGCCGATTTGCCAGTGCTCTGGCAATGGCAACACGCTGTTTCTGACCACCGGAAAGCTCGTTGGGCATATGATCTGACCTATCACCAAGTCCGACACTTTGCAAAAGCTCTAAAGCACGGGTTTTTCTGGCCTCAGCTTCGATTTTGCCATAGATCATCGGAAGCTCAACATTTTTTAAGGCACTAGTACGGGAGATTAAATTAAAGGACTGGAACACAAATCCAATTGTCCTGTTGCGCACCGCAGAAAGCTCATTATCACTTTTTTCTCTGACATCGATTCCTTCCAGGTAATAATGGCCGTCCGTGGGACGATCAAGGCAACCGAGAATATTCATCAAAGTCGATTTTCCTGAGCCGGATGCGCCCATGATTGAGATGAATTCTCCTTTATTTATGGTTAGGTTAATGGTCTTAAGGGCCTTCACCTGAATATCTCCATTTGCATAGACCTTGCTCATATTTTCAATCTTTATGATTTCTTGTATCATTGCTGCCTCCCTTACACTGCAGGTGCGGGAGTAACTTCCATGCCGTCGGTCATATCAAAGGTGGGATTTAGTACGACTTGATCGCCTTCTGAAAGCGCTGCTGAGGTCACCTCTACATTGAAATCTCCTTCGAGCCCCAGCTCTACCGCAGTTTTCTTAAGCTTTGTGCCCTCTAAAATCATGACAAAGATTTCACCTGTGTTCGGGTCCTCTAGAATTGCATCGATAGGCACAGATAATACATTGCTTTTTTTCTCTATTTCGATGGTTGCCTTTGCTGTTACACCGGCGATCAAGTTCGTATTGCCTTTGTTGACATCAATCTGAACCGGAATGACCATTTCCTTCGAGGATTGGTCCTTCAACTCTCCAGAAGGAGAAATTCTTGATATCACACCGTCCACAACCTGTTCTCCGAGCATTTCAGATGTGATTTTAACCTTTTGACCCACTTTGATCTTGCTGATATCGAACTCGCTGATTCTAACATTCATTTTCAGGTTCTGCAGGTCTTCCACTACAAACATTGGCTCTTTGTTTTCCGTGTCGTTTGCATAGCGGCCGATGTTGACATTGACTCTTGTCACTGTGCCAGCGATGGGGCTCTTAATATTCACTTTATCGGATATATTATAAGCGTTCACTGTGATCTGGTCAGTCTCGTACTGGTTTTCCGCCTTAACGTAATCCTCCTTGGAAATCGCCCCTTCCTCGTAGAGCTGTTTCGCAGCCTCATAGTTGAATTTTGTCTGTTTCAGCGAGGTGAGGGACTTTTGATAATCATCCTCCAGATCCTTTGAATCCAGCACTGCAAGCACTTGATCCTTATGTACGATATCACCCTCTTCTACGAGAATTGATAGAATTTCTGAGTTCAAAGAAGTAGCTACGTCAGCTTTCTCTGATCCCTCGATGGTTCCCTTGATGGAAACAGCCTGCTCAATATCCATCTTTTCAGCCGAACCCGTTGTCACCATCAATGCGGGAGGTTCTCCGCCCAGCTGCCTGGGGATGAACACAACAGCAGCAATTGCAAGAACGGCTATAACACCAACAATAATTAACCTTTTCTTCTTTTTGGACATCGCTTTGCGCGGTTTTTTAACTTTGCTTGTATTTCCCCCTGCACTGTCCGTCTCACTAACTCTTTTCCGAAACATAAATACCTCCTAAGAATAGATACTATATATAATAAACCGACGCGCGAAAAAGCTATCAGTCTATTAAACTAAAACGACTGAGATCTTAAATGATCTTCAAAATTGTTGAAATGCCCCACGAATTACCCCAAAAACAGAATAGAATACGATCCGTATTACGGTTGTTCTTTTATCCTTTAATCATTATAGCATAATTTACCTTCACCATTTCTTAATTTTTTATGAAAAATGCCAAATTTATCACGTTGTTTGGGGAAAAATAGAAGATATGCTGTGCATCCGAAACATTTTATTGTATAATATTATGAATTGAGAAGAAATCAAGGATATATTTGAATGTATGAATGATGCCGTTGCGGCTATTAAGAGGGATAAGGAGGATAGAAGCATGCCGACACCAAATCCGATCGCCTTTACTGCTTTTGGGATCGAAATCATGTGGTATGGAATTATCATTGCAGCAGCAATGGTTGTTGCCGTTTTGATCGTCTATCGAAGAGCGCCGCTGCATAAAATCTCTTCAGAAAAAACACTCGACTTTGTACTAATCACTGTTCCATTGGGTGTGATTGGAGCAAGACTCTACTATGTTTTGTTCAATTGGGATTTTTATGCAGGGGATTTTTATAAGATGATCAATATCAGAAACGGGGGGCTCGCCATTCATGGCGGCTTGATCCTTGGTTTTCTGGCGGCTGCGGTTTTGTGCAGGCTATGGGATGTCAGACCATTGAATCTTCTGGATCTCACCGTACCGGCGGTGGCCCTTGCTCAGTCCATCGGAAGATGGGGAAACTATTTTAATCAGGAGGCTCACGGCGGACCTACTGATCTTCCTTGGGCAATTTCAGTAAATGGGCAGATGGTTCATCCGACCTTTTTATATGAATCAATTTGGTGTTTCCTGTTGTTTTTCCTGCTGATTTATATCGATAACAACCGAAAATTTGAAGGACAGATTTTTCTTTTATATGGAATCCTTTATTCATTTGAACGGTTTTTAGTAGAAGGATTACGGACCGACAGTCTGATGCTCGGCCCGCTGAGACAGGCACAGGTTTTCAGCGCATGTGTTTTTATTGTTTTCCTTATCACCTATTTTTATATGAGACGGAAATACAGATACAAAGATAGAATTTTTTACTAGAGGAGATATTTATGAAATTAGGTATTGTGGGGCTTCCCAATGTGGGGAAGAGCACACTTTTTAATGCGATTACAAAAGCAGGAGCAGAAGCGGCCAATTATCCGTTTTGCACCATTGAACCCAACGTAGGAGTCGTTACCGTTCCCGACGAGCGTCTCAAGGTATTGCACGAAATGTACGATTCCAAGAAGACGGTCTACACCACCATTGAGTTTTATGATATTGCGGGGCTGGTAAAAGGAGCATCCAAAGGAGAGGGACTGGGCAATAAATTTCTGGGACATATCAGAGAAGTTGCATCTATCATCCATGTTGTAAGGTGCTTTGACGATCCAAACGTCGTTCATGTAGACGGAAAGATCAACCCGCTTTCTGATATCGAGACCATCAATATGGAATTGATTTTATCCGACATGGAAGTGTTGGACCGTCGTATTCAAAAGACCCAGAAAAATCTAAAAGGCGATAAAGGACTTCAGAGTGAGCTGGATATTCTGCTGAAGGTCAAAGAGGCACTGGATAACGGAATGTCCGCCCGTACCCTTGAACTTACCAATGAGGAGCGGGAATTCGTGAAGTCGCTTGAGCTGCTTTCCTTTAAGCCGATTATCTACGCAGCCAATGTTTCTGAGGATGAGGCGGTTTCACAGACAGACAACGAATATGTTGCAGCAGTTCGCCAGTTTGCCGCTTCGGAGGACTCTGACGTTGTAGTAATCTGCGCAAAGCTTGAAGCAGAGATTGCAGAACTTGACGAGGATGAAAAGGCAGTGTTTTTCGAAGAACTGGGAATCACAGAATCCGGTCTTGACAAGCTCGTAAAAGCATCTTATCATTTGCTGGATCTCATATCCTTCCTTACCGCAGGTCCTCAGGAGGTCCGTGCGTGGACGATTCGAAGAGGAATGAAGGCACCCCAGGCCGCTGGCAGGATACATACGGATTTTGAACGCGGCTTTATCCGGGCGGAGACCATTGCATATAACGAACTGGTCCAGTGCGGCGGCAATCTTGCCACAGCCAAAGAAAAAGGACTGATCCGATCGGAAGGAAAAGAATATGTAGTGAAGGACGGAGACGTGATCCTGTTCCGGTTTAACGTGTAACACGTCTTTGCACGGCCTATGAAATCGAAAGATTCGAACGACATCGTTGGATTTCGTTCGGTGAGAAAGGAGAACATGTTTTTATGTTAAACACAATGGATGCCGCGATAGTCTTCAACCGGGAGGGTGAAGATCAATAGAGGCTGACAACCCTCCAAAGGAATCAATTAAGCAAGTCATTTTCTTCAAACGAAAACGCAAAGCCACAAAGCCTCTGCTGGCTTAACATTTGATAGGAAGGTTTGAAGGAAATTCTGGAAATTAATTTTGGAGGATAACAAAACAATGAAATATAACGAGACAAAGATGTCCACGGACTCGTTGAAACGCACAGATGAAAGAAAATTTTCTACAGTCGAAAATTTTCTGGCGATGCGTTATAGAAATTTAATAAAATATGGACTGAACGATCGTTTTTCCCAGGAAGCAACGCTTTATGATGGGTTGTTTCTTGCCAGAGTCACAGAACAGCATAGAGATCTTTACAAGGTTGTCTGCGAAGAGGGAGAAATGCAGGCCGAAATTTCGGGCAGTCTTCTTTATCATGCCGATGATCATACTGATTTTCCGGCGGTTGGGGACTGGGTTATGGTTGACAGAACCAGTGGCCAGTCTGGTAATGGAATCATTCATCAGGTACTGCGCAGGAAAAGCGTGTTTGAAAGAAAGGCTGCGGGAACGTCAAACAGCGTTCAGATCGTAGCTGCAAACATCGATACCATTTTTATCTGCATGTCACTCAATGCAGATTTCAATCTAAGAAGGCTGGAACGCTATCTTTCCGTAGCGTGGGATAGTAGGGCGAAACCGGTTATCGTACTCACGAAGGCGGATTTATGCAAAGATCTTGAATCCAAAAAACTGCAAAC
>JAQSXD010000255.1 GCA_029266295.1 Bacillota bacterium
TATTATTGCAGATTAACGGTCGTTTCTGAAGCTTCTTCTTTCGTTCTTCTTCTTTTCTCTGCATTCCTTACATCTTTTTGGTTCGTTATCAAAACCTTTTTCCTTGTAGAATTCCTGTTCTCCAACTGTGAATACGAAATCCTGTCCGCAGTCTTGACATACGAGTGTTCTGTCTTCCATTGATTTTCCTCCAGATTTTTAAAAAAAATAATAATTTTTAATATTTAAAATAGGTTATGGAGACGATTTCCAAAAAGACGATCGGGCCATTGAATATTTTAAATATCTCAGTAGTAATTATATAGCTAATTTAACCTTCTGTCCACTAAATTTTTGAAAAAATCGGCAATGCCAGAAAAAATATACCCAATAATCTCTTTTATTTACTGGCAATATAAAGTATAATAATGAAAACGAACGTAGTAGTGATCTCGATTGACGGAGGGTAGCAATGAGAAAGTTTTTGGAGAACTGGAATTATAAAAAACATGCGGTGGCAGTCAGCAGCTTGTATCTAGGAATTGCAGTGATTGGAAATGCCTTCCTCGGAAAAAAGGTTCCCAAGGATGAGAAAACGCTTAATCCCATTCAAATCAGCAGGCAATTAACAAAAAAACAATGGATCTTCAACGGGATCGTAACGGGCTTATACAGTATCGACATGAGCTTGACCTACTGTCTTCTTAGACATTTAAGAAAACAATTTAAATAAACAGTTTGATGGAACAATTTGCATTGCTGATAGATTTTGGAACCAAGGCACTAGTACATGAACAGCACTTCTGTGCTGTTTTTTATAGAATAGGAAATAAGAAAGGGAACTATGCTGGGATATATTAAGCCGGACAAGCCCGAACTGAAAATAAAAGAATTTGAACTATACGGCGGTTATTATTGCGGGATATGCAAATCCATTTCAAAAAGATATGGACAGCTTCCGCGGATGACTTTAAACTATGACTCGGTTTTTCTTGCTGTATTATTAGCAGGAATGAATCCGGATATAGAACATATCGAACAGGAACGATGTTTCGTTCATCCGTTTAAAATCCGTTCCATTGTATATGATAACAGGGAGATTGATTATGCAGCAGATATGCTGCTACTACTTGCATATTACAAATTGAAGGATGATCTTCAGGATGAAAAGAGCATCAAGGCTGCAATTGGAGCTGCACTGATGAAGGGCACTTTTAAAAAATTGATTGCCAACGTTCCTGAAAAGTGCATCCATGTTAAGTCAAAGCTGGAGGCATTAACCCAATTAGAAGCAGAAGGTTGCACCTCTTTGGACCGTGCAGCTGAGCCTTTTGCCAAACTTATGGAAGAGGTTTTTGATTATCCGGAATTTCAAGCATTGCAGAATCATAGCGAAGTCTCTGAACGATTGCGAAGAATCGGGTATCATATAGGCAAATGGATCTATTTGATTGATGCATATGACGATATAGAAGAAAATATCAAAAGCAATGCGTATAACCCGCTGCTCAGACAGTTTTCCTATGATTCAACCACTGAGACTGTGGAGGAATTCAAACTGCGTGTAAGGGAAAGAACTGAACGGAATTTGGTTTTATACCTTGCTGAGATTGCAAATTGCTGCGGTAAGCTGGATTTTCCCAAAAATAAAGGAATCATAGAAAATATACTGTATTTCGGATTAATGAGAAAAACAGAAGAAATATTGCAGGAAAAATCGGTGCCCGAATCGGACCATTTAGAATAAGAAAGGAATGGAGAACAATGCAGAATCCATATGAAGTACTCGGAATAAAAGAAGGAGCAAGCCAGGAGGAAATCAAGGCTGCTTATAGAGAACAAGTTAAAAAATATCATCCTGATAAGTTTCAGAATAATCCGCTTCAGGATCTGGCAGAAGAAAAGCTTCAGGAAATCAACGAAGCGTATGAAACACTTACGAAAAACAACGGAAATGGAAATTATCAAAGCTATTCCGGTGGTGTACGAAGCAATGGGAATCAGGGACAAAGTTCTGAATTCACTGAAATTCGGAGAATGATCGACAGAGGAAATCTGCCCGGCGCAGAAGCAGCTTTAGGCAGGGTCAGAACGCGTAATGCGGAATGGTTTTTCTTAAACGGCATGATTGCCCTTCGAAAAGGCTGGTATGATGAGGCGGTGAATCAGGTACAAACGGCTATGTCCATGGATCCTAGCAATATGGAATATCGAAACGCAATGAACAGTATAATGTCATCAGGAGCAGGTTACAGAACCAATTCATATGGCAGAGGCTATAACAGCAATGACGAATTATGCAAAATGCTTCAGTGCTATTGCTGTGCAGATGCGTTATGTGACTGTATTTAATGATTTTGAATGTAATGCAAGTGTACCGCCAGCGCTTTAATTTCATCGTTTCAGGCGTGTTGCACCTTGTTCAAGGAGTAAGGAAGCATGGCTAAAAATAAAACGAAAATGATCGCACTCAGCGGACTTATGCTGGCTTTGTCGGTTATTACACTATTCGCGGCAACCTTTATCCCTGGTATTGAACTGACGTTATTTGCACTTAGCTCTGCTTATGTGGCGATTATCCTGATCGAATTCACCCATGGAGCCGGCTGGCTTTTCTATATCGCATCGGTGCTCTTGTCGTTTTTACTTATCCCAAATAAAGCCGCGTTGATTCCTTATGCATTGTTTTTCGGAATCTTCCCCATTATAAAGTACTATATTGAAAAGGCTAGGAAACTGCCTCAGGTTGCTGAGGTAATTCTAAAACTTGTATTTTTCAATGGTTTGTTCGCTTTCGGGTTTTATCTTTTTGGTGAAGCTTTCACCGGGACGATCCAAATACCGGATTTGGCTTTACCCTTGATTATCGCGGGAGGGCAGGTTTTCTTCCTTGCATATGATTACATTTTGACTTTGATCATCGGATTCTACTATAAACGGCGCCCTAAGCTATGAGTGCAATGAGTTCATTACACACCCAATCAGGATACAGCCAATATAATATAAAATGAAAGGTAAGCAACGCTTTAGTCATATTTTTGATACGCTCCTAATAAACTAGCTACGTAAGCAGGGTTTATCCCAAAAAACTATCTGAGAAAAGAGGGAGCGTATGGGAAGGCGTTATCGTTATCCTGGAAGAAGTGCAGGAACCGGATTTACCGTTTTTATCATTGTGATCATATTGGCCGTTGCGGTGGGATATGCCGGCACCAAATACATTGTCTATCCGTATTTGCTGGGGAATGGTGCAGCGGCAGACCCAAAAGATCAAGGCTCCGATGGGTCTGATCAGAATGGGGGAGTTGACACAATTACCAGCTTGCCCAGTGTGATCATAGATCAGCAGAACGTGCAAAATCAACAGCCCAATACAGAAACTCCACAGCAAAGCCAGAGTGGTGATAACAGTGGAGCATCACAGACGATTAACAGCGCAAAAGGACCTTTCAGTGTTCAATTCGGAAGCTTTTCGACGAAAGTCGGAGCAGACGAAATGACTACAGCACTGACGGGGAAAGGTATTTACTCTTACGTCTATGAAAGCAATGGGAGCTATAAAGTCCTGGGTCTTCCATATGAAAGCGAAGCAAAGGCGAAGGAGGCAGCTGCAGTTGTATCGGCTGTCGTGTCTGATGTGTTCGTTGTGAATCTAGCAAATTTGATAAAATAGAAAGTGGCTTTTGCCTACAACATAAAAAAGTATTCGGCGCCGAATACCATACATAAGATAAATTATGAAAGCTTTTCAGGCGGAAAGGCAGGAGAATGATCCCCTTATCAACCCGGATGAGACCGGAGCATATTGATGAATTTGTCGGGCAGAGGCATTTTATGTACAAGGAGTCTTTGCTTTACAATGCAATTAAAAATAAAACCTTTGATTCTGCAATCTTTTTTGGCCCGTCAGGAACGGGAAAGACTACATTGGCGAGATTGATTGCCCGGGAAATGGACGCTGATTTTTATGAACTGAATGCGTCATCCACTGGAATAAAAGAATTAAAAGACATTATAGAAAAAGCAAAGTTGAAGTTTTTTGGTCTGCAAAAGGAGACCACCTACGTCTATGTTGATGAGTTTCACAGATGGAATAAGCTCCAGCAGGATTCCCTCTTAAAAGCGCTTGAGGAAGGCGTGATTCGCTTTATCGGGAGCACCACGGAAAATCCATACTTTGCAGTGAACAATGCAATCCTAAGCCGTGTCGGTTCCATTTACGAGTTTAAGCGGCTGGATAAAGATGAAATCCATCGGATTTTGATCCATGCACTGAACGATGAAGATCGGGGACTTGGAAGAAAAAATCATGATTGGGATGAGGATGCGATTCGGATGCTGGCAGAACTCAGCGGCGGCGACGCGCGTATCGCGCTGGATACGCTGGGCTTTATCAGCGAAAATCTTCGAAAAGACGGAAGAATTGACAAAGTCATCATCGGCGAAGCGATGCAGCGCCAGACCACTTTTTTCGATCGGAGAGAGGACAAGTACAATCTTTTGTCAGCTCTTCAAAAATCTGTGAGAGGCAGTGATCCTGACGCGGCGATTCATTATCTTGCCCGGCTTTTGGAAGGCGGAGCGGATATACAGATGATCGGAAGAAGGCTCATGGTCATGGCCAGCGAGGATATCGGAATGGCATATCCCAGCGCGATTTCCATCGTAACCAGCTGTGTTCAGGCGGCACTTATGATCGGGCTTCCAGAGGCCAGAATTAATTTGGCACAGGCTGTAATTTTACTGGCATCCTGTCCGAAATCCAATTCGGCCATCATGGCCATCGAGATGGCAACATCTGATCTGCAAAAAAAGAGCATTGATGACGTACCAGATCATTTAAAAGACTCCCATTATTCTGGTGCGAAAAAAAGAGGACTGGGGATTGGATACAAATATCCCCATGATTATGGCGGCTATGTCAAACAGCAGTACCTGCCTGATAACCTCTACAAAGCGGGAGCAAAATATTATGTACCTAAGGAAAATGGAAAGGAAGGGGCTTTCAAGCGATTTCTGGAAAGCCTGTATCAGAATAAATGAACATTACACTTGCAAAGCATTCGGGATTTTGTTTCGGTGTAAAAGAAGCAATCAAGAAAGCAGAGCAGACAATTGTTGAAAACAAGGACAATGGTCTTAAAATATATAGCTGCGGACCGCTGATCCATAATAAGAATGTGACCGATGAGCTAGAGGAAAAGGGCTTGTCCATTATTAAGGATCCCGATGAAGCAGAAGAGGGATCAGTGGTAATTGTAAGATCCCATGGGGAACCGGAACGCTTTTATCAGAAGGCGGAAGCTCGTCAGATCACTGTTGTGGATGCGACCTGCCCCTTCGTTAAAAAAATTCAGCGTTTGGTGAGTGATGCAAGAAATCAAGGGTATCATATTGTTGTCGTTGGAGATCGGAATCATCCCGAGGTCATCGGAATCAACGGTTGGTGTGACAATAAGGCATCCATCGTTTCTTCCTTGGAAGAAGCGGAGACTATAAATGAAGATCGGCTTTTTATCGTGGCACAGACCACAATTACAACAGAGCTGTTTCAGGATATTGTATCGTTTTTTAGAATGAAAAATAAGGAAATTGTTGTGCACAATACGATTTGCCATGCCACAGAGGAGAGGCAAAAAAGCTGTATGGAAACTGCTATAGATTCCGATTTAATGGTCATAATAGGTGGTATCGACAGTTCAAATTCCAAAAAACTTTATGAAATAGCAAAAAAATATTGTGCGAATACTTATTTTATTCAAAATAAAGAAAGTTTACCGTTGAAAGAAGTCGAGTTATGTAATAAAATAGGAATAGCGGCGGGAGCCTCGACTCCCGAACGTATAATTAAGGAGGTTA
>JAQSXD010000256.1 GCA_029266295.1 Bacillota bacterium
TCAACAATTTCAAGGTTTTCGCGATTTTCAAGATGCTTCATAATTTCAACTTTAAGACAATATGCCGCCTCATCGCAGCCAATCGCTATTCTCATATCCAATTCCTCCTATTCAACATTTCTGTGTCTTTCGGACATCTTCTCAAAACTCTGCGCTGCGTCTTCATCAACGAGCATCATGATTACCATATCAAAGAGAATCAAAAGACACTGTTCAAAGAGATTGCCCATGGGCTGAAAGGAAGGTACCACCGCATCTGTACCGCGGTAAACCGCCGCCGGAAGAAACAGTACTTGATCCGCCAGATTTTTTGCCGTTCTTCCGCTTGGGGAACCTGTAACGACACAGATCTTTCCTCCCGCCTCCTTCGCCCGTTCACAGATATAATGAATATGACCGATCTGACCGTCCCCCAGTGTTGCAATCAAAACATCTCCGGGCCCGATTGCCGGTGTCGTATCATCCCAGATCCAATGGATTTCCTTACCCATATGCATCAGACGCATGGCAAAGGCTCTCGTTGCCATACCCTCACGGCCGACGCCAATTAGGAAAATTCGATTTGACTCCCTTACGGTATCCATAAAATCACGTATATTTTTTTGATCTATTTTCTGAAAAACCTGCTCATATTCCGAAAGAATCTTCCGGTACATCTCATCAAAATTCATCTTTGCTGCTCCATCCCTTACCTTCCTGCATTGCCTCCAGATCCAGCCTGCGGCGTGATAAAAAAGCTCTTAACTGGCGGAAATGTAAGGCATTATTCGTTTCAGAGTACCAGTTCTTTGTGAAGATGATCCATGGTCTTTTTCATTCCTTCATAGACATCGTCGTCAAATGCTTCAAAAGCTGGCACCACTTCAAGATATTGAACGATATCCGAAAGGCCGGCGTCTTCCGTGACTTTTTTGATCAGCTGCGGTGTAATCATTCCCTCTTTTGTAAAATCCCAGTGTCGGTCAAGCAGCCCGTCCGTTTGTTGAAGATGGATTGATCCGATATACGGCCCGCATTCCTTCAGCCAAAGGCCCATGTCTGCCGATTCGCCCAGAAGGGGCGAAAACAGAGCGTGACCCCAGTCAACAAGGAGCTTGAAGGGAATGGCGCTGCCTGTAAGATCCTTCATCATCTGAACAGACGCTTCCGGGCTATGGGGAAATTCCGTAATCAGCGGAGTCGCTTCAATGTGGATCTCTTTCAGCCCTTTCCCCCGCCCATATTCGGCAATTCGAAATAAATATTCCAACATGGTCTCATATCGCTCTTCGCGCATTTTGGGATCTCGTGAATGATCATAAGTCATACCACCCACAGGAGTTCCCATCACATCAGCGCCCATTTCTACGGTGAGGTCAATCGCTCTTTGAAAAAATTGAAGGGAGATTTCTCTCTGAAGCTCCGAGGGTGCCAGCAGTTGGGCGTAGGTGTAAGCGGCGATTCCTCCGAAGGTTGCATCCAGCAGCAGCCCCTCTGCCTCAAACGCTCTGCGGTACTCACCTGCCAGAGCGTTCCTCTGCATAACCGGCCACCATGGATCGATCAGATCCCATGTAAATTGGATGTGTTCGACTTTAAAATCATTTCTGCACATCGCCGCCAGCTGATACGGGTCCAGCCAACGCTTTGTGGCAAAGGAAAGATTCAAACCTAATTTCATGAATAAAACCTCCTTTTCATGGTGATGCAATTGACGATTGAATTATCATACGTCTGGAATGCCGCGGATTCCATTTATTTGGACAGCTTGATCTTTCTCTGCTTGCGTTCCTGAAGAATTACAGAAAGGGAACTGAAGGAAATCGCGATGACAACAACGAATCCGCTGACCGCAGACTGCCAATAGACATTGACGCCGAACAGAATGATCATATTCTGGATCACACTGATGATGGCAGCTCCGATCAAAGCCCCTGCAGGATTTCCGATCCCGCCGGTCAGCGCGACGCCGCCGATCACGGACGCAGCAATAGAATTCATGGGCCAGTTTTCACCAATAGCAGATTGAGCCGAACCAAGCCTTGCCACATACAAAATACCGGCAAGTGCTGAGATCATCCCCACGATGGAGTAGATTAAAATTCGGATTCGGTCCACCTTTATTCCTAAAACTCTGGCAGCATCTCTGTTGTTTCCAATGGCGTAAATATATCGTCCGGTTTTCGTCTTTTTTACAAAGAACAAAACAAGAACCAATACAATAAGGGTAAAAATAAACGGAATGGGTAAAGGTCCCAAATTTCCTTTTCCAAAGATATGTATCTCAGACGGAATTCCGGTGATGGCTTTTCCCTTTGTTAATACGAGATTGACGCCTCCGTATACCCCTGCCATACCGATGGTTGCGACCATGGCGTTCAGCCTTAGCTTTGATATGATCAGGCCGTTGAGACTTCCCAGAACCAGCCCGAGAAACAGAGCCGCCAGCAGTGAAAGATAGGAATTCCACCCCCAGTGCATCATCATGATGCCGGATAGAATGCCGCAAAGAGAAGCGATTTTTCCTACCGACAGATCCAGTTCTCCGATGATGAGCAGAAGGGACTGACCAATACCGATCATTCCGATGAATGCAAGGTCTCTGATCAATGATTGCAAATTATAGATGTCTAAAAAATAGGGGGAAAAAATACTGGCCATCAGGATCATCAGTGCCAGCACAGCCCCGATTGCAGTCATCGTGCTCTTTTTTAACGTACTGACTACAGAATGAACAGGGTTTGGCAATCTTTCATACATAATCTCGACTCCTTTTTTTCTCAATTTATACCGATAACCGCACTCAAAATGCGTTCTTTTTCCGCATCAGAACCAAATTCACCGACTTTTTTTCCATTGTACAAAACAACGATTCGATTGGAGCACTTTCTGATTTCCTCCATCTCAGATGAGATCAGAATAATTCCCATCCCGTTTTCCTCTGCCAGTGTTTTCATCATTCGATATATTTCTGCTTTTGTTCCAACGTCAATTCCCTTTGTGGGTTCATCAAAGATTAATACCTTCGGGCTGCATCCCATAGATCTGCCTATAATTACCTTTTGCTGGTTGCCTCCGCTCAGAAACTTGATTTTCTTTTCCATATCCGACGTCTTGACGTCATAGTCCCTGATGACCTGCTGCGCCAGATCGATTTCTTTATTCTTTGAGATGCCGACGGTGCTTCTGAGATCATCCAAATTGGAGACGCTGATATTTTCCCTGACGCTGAGCATCGGCAGAATTCCCTGAGATTTTCTTTCCTCCGGCAAATAAATCAAGCCATTTCTGACAGAGTAATTCGTATCCCCCTGTTTTATCGGCGTTCCATTTAGTTTCACCGCCCCCGAATAGATGGGAAGATAACCGAAAACAGCTTGCATCAGTTCACTGCGCCCAGCCCCCACCAGCCCTGAAAATCCAAGAATTTCACCGCTCCGCAATTGAAAGCTCACATCTGCAAACTTCTCTCCGGTCAGGTGTTCCACCTCCAGCAAAACTTCGTCCGCCACTTTCTCAGAGTAAAAAACCTGCGACTGGTCCAAGGAACGTCCCGTCATCTGCGTGATAACCCAGGGAGCATCCACTTCATGGATATCGGAATACGCTACCTTTTCTCCGTTACGAAAAACTGTCAGTACATCACCAATGAGAAAAATCTCTTCCAGCTTGTGGGAGATAAATACGATGGCCTTATTTTCCTGCCTGATCTGCTCAATCACTTCAAACAAAACCTGTGCATCCTTTGTGGTAAGGCTGGTGGTAGGCTCATCCAGCAGCAGCACCTCATATTCCTGATGGACCGTTGCTCTTGCGATTTGCAGCAGCTGTTTCTCCGATACTGAGATTTCTTTTACCAGCGTGCCCGGGTCTGCATGAATATGAAAGCGTTCCAGAAGCGGAATTGCGCGTTTCTCCAGTTCCAACCGATTGACAAGCCCCTTTAAACCGGATCTCTCATAGGGAAGAAACAGATTATCTGCAACTGTCATATACTCGAAGAGATCAATCTCCTGGGGTACATAGGCAATCTTATCGAACAATTTCTTGTTCTTCATCGCATCTTCCCCATGAATTCGGATGCTTCCCGCTTCCGGCTCATAAACACCGGTAAGGCATTTGATCAATGTGCTCTTTCCCGCGCCGTTCTCTCCGATGACACAGTGAATTTCGCCAAGTTCAAAGGAAATATCTACAGAATCCAAGGCGACGACTCCCGGAAACACTTTCGTGATATTACATGCCTCAAGTACTTTCATCTGATATGCTCCTTTTATTCTGGTAAAAGGGGCTGGCTCGTTATCTTCAGCCAAGCCCCCTGCATTTGTTTCTATAATTATTTCACCATTTCGATCCATTCGTCGATATTGGAAGAGTCGATATAAGCAATGCCCGTATCAACAACCTTAGGAATATCGATACCGATGGACTTCTGCCACATCATCAGAACAGCCATGGATCCCTGCATCTGCGGAATCGTGGAAGATGTTGCTGTGATGGTGCCGCTCTTTACATATTGAAGGATTTCGATCAGATTATCCATGGAAACCACTGTTACCTGACCTTTTTTACCCGCTTCTTCCACTGCTGCCGCAATTCCCGTCGCGCAGGCGTCACAGTTCAGATATCCTTTCAGATCCGGGTTGGCTGCCAATACCGCAGCGGCCTGGGACTGAGCTTCTTCTACGCTGTCATTGTCGATTCCGCCGTCAACGACTACAATGTCAGGATATTTGGCAAGTGCATCCAAATGGGCCTGATACCGCTGCGCATGATTGGGCGCTGTTGGAACACCCTGCATAACGGCGACCTTACCCTTAAATCCAATCAGCTCCGCCAATTTATCTGCTGCAACGGTTGCCTGTTCTGCGAAATCATTGCCTACACTGGTCAGCCCGCTGCCTTCAGGCGCCGGAGCATCGAACAGCACCACCGGAATTCCTTGCTTCTGGATTTCTTCGATAACAGCTTTGTTGCCTTCATAATCCAGCGGGTCCAGCGCAATTCCATCGGGTTTCGTTGCCGCAGCCTGCTCCAGTACAGTATTCTGCTCTGCTACATCAGCGGTCTGTGGTGCGCGGTAATCAATTTTCACCTCTACTCCGAGCTGCTCCGACAGAGCTTTCGCCTGCAGCTGCGCACCCTTATTGACCTCGTCAAACCAAGGATGTACCACTTTCGGAACGATAACAAACGTTAAGTTCTTCTTCGCAACAGAACCTGCGTCACCCGCATCACTGGATGATGGTTCTGACTTGGTGCAGCCTGCAAAGCTCCCGATGACCAGGGCAGCCGCAAGCACTGCAGATAAAATTTTCCTTCTCATTGTTTTTCCTCCTCCTAGAATTTCTTTCTTCTTTGAAAGTAATTTCATTATATCTGTGGGCATCATCGATTCCAATGCGGTGGAATTTAGAATAGGTGTGGGGATTTTTATTTTGAGGCATCTTTTTTTGAGAAAATGCCATATAAAAAACTAGCCGTACAGAAGCTTGAAGTAAATCATTCCCTGTACGGCAGTGACCGTATTAGATATGTATGATCCGGTCTGATAGATCCTCAACATACTCTTCCCTTGATTTAATTATGATGACAGCAGAACCAGCTTCCGTGAACTTTTTAATATAGGATTTGACCAGAGAAACGCCAAAGATGTCACAGTGTACGAAGGGTTCAAACAGGATTAGCACCTTGGGCTTGTAGATAAACCATCGTTCCAGAAGTAGAATGATATATTCATTCACACTCATATCCCTGATATTTTCATGCTTTACCTTCAGATTATTTTTGATCTCATTCTCCAGCATCTTCAACACTCTGCGCTCCATGAAAACATGCTGAACGGCTGATATTTT
>JAQSXD010000257.1 GCA_029266295.1 Bacillota bacterium
AGATCAGGAAAAAATGTGGCTCAGCGAGGGCTCTGAGAAAGTAGAAGTGACAGAGGTTCAGTATCTGAGATGGGTGCAGGATGGAATTTCTTACAACCTCATGGATAACGGCTTTGCTGTTGAAAAAGATGCCTTTATCAATATGGCAAAGGAAATCATCGCCGAATGATTAGTGCAGTGCATTGGATCACAGACATCAAATTGGTTAGGATAGAATACCTTTAATATGTAAATTGAACACAAAGACATGAAAAGCAGGGTGCTTCAAAGAATGGCGCCGTCCTAAGGCGGTTATTGCAGTTCTTTGAGCACCCTGTTCCTACATATAATGAATCTGATCTTTATATTTCTCAAATAGGAGCTTGTTGAATTCAAAGCCGCCGTCTACATTAGCACTGCGGAAGATGGGAGGCTCCACACCGAATTCCAGCAGATATTCTACCGTTCTGATCAGAAGCATATTGACGATGGCGCAGCCGATAACACTTGAGGTGGGTGCAATTTTCTGATTCATTCCTTCCAGAAGCATGCTGGAATCTTCAAAATCTCCGCAGTTATCGATGACAATATCGCAACAATCACAGAGTTTTTTTCCGCTCTTGTGTCGTGAAGTGACACCGCTTGTATAGGTCATATTCGTGATGCCGATTGTGAGGATTCCGCGCTTTTGTGCTTCGTCAGCCATCTCGATTGCTGCGGTATTCCGGCCGGATACGGAGTGGAGAATCAGAACATCGCCCTCCTGAATCGGAGTATTGCTTAGTATAATAGAGGGATAGCCTTCCAATTTTTCCATGTCGCTGGTCTGTGTTACCGGCCGGGTATTCAGCGTAAACTCTGCGGGGAGTATGGCGTTCAGTACGGCTAAGCCGCCTGTGCGGTAGAACATCTCCTGCGCAAGAATCCCCGCGTGGGATGCGCCAAAGACGAAGACGGAACGCTCATTTCTTATGGCAGTTGCCATGGAAAAGCCGCTTTGATCAATGGACTCCCACTGAGTCTCCTCAACATTTCTTAAGATATTCAGCAGGTGTATTGTGTAGTCAAAACACTTGCTTTTTTTTTCTTGTTCCATTACCTTCATCCTTTCTGTATCTGAATTTTCATGGGATCGGTTTCATTATTTAACGAACGCACTTGACTCTTATCGATCTTATCCAACGATACGACCGTAAAAAAGAGCTTCATCTCTATAATCATCCAGTTCTTCAAGCATTCCTTCCAAACTAATAAAATTCATTAGTTTCAGGATGGTATTTGCATCTTCAGGATTGGTCGTGGATCCAAAGCAGAGGATATAACGCACCGGATCATTGATTTTATGGCCGAAGCAAATTGGAGTACGTAGCCGTACCAATGAAATTTCAAATCGATTGACACCATCCCCCGGTCCTGCATGTGCAAGAGCCACGCCGGGACAGAAAACAAAATAAGCTCCGTTGGCAATGACCGATGCTTCAATGGCGCCGAGATACTGCGTGGTAATGCTGCCACCTGCAAGAAGCGGGGAAGCTGCCAGCTTAATCCCTTCTCGCCAATCGCGGCATTCTGCATCCAAAATAATATTTTTTAGAGGGAAAACATCTTCCATCTTACGGATGTTCCCTTCAAATTCTGCATGATTGACTTCCTGGTTCTTTCTTTGAAACAGTCGCTTCTTCCGCTTCTCTTTTTTGATTTCCAATAAGATTCGCTGAAGCCCGATGATGTCGCTATCATCCAGCATTGGAGAGACTTTGATGGAGCGATGCTCCATATCGGGAAGAACAATGGTGGAAATAATCAGATCAAAATCACGATCTTTGGTGGTATCGGATAGCTTATGGGAGGCAGTGGAAGCAAGTATCCTCAGGTTAAAATTGGCTTTCAGCTGTTCCACAAGAAAATTGGCTGTTCCGATGCCGCTGTGACATACCACGATGACTCTCGGAATGGTATCCTCTTCGAAATAGCGTTCTACACTGACGGCAAGATAAAGTAGAATATATGCAATTTCATCATCACTGAAGTGATAGCCGAAATGTTCCTCCAGCGTGCTGCAGTTTTTCTGTACAAGAGAATAATAGGCACTGTATTCGGATAGGATCTGATCGCGAAATTCGTTATGCAGGATCACACCGTTCGTATAGGCTTTTTTCATATCCTTCAGGTGATCGCTCAGTTGACTGATCAACTGTCCGTCTTGGGACAGAGGGATGGATAGCTCCCTTCCGATTCGATCTAGAAAATGAATCAGGATTAGATGGGTCTGCATGCAGGAATTATCCTCAATACTTTTTATATTATAAAAATGACATTCATATAATTTACGGGTAAGCCAAGCCTTTTCGTTATCAGAAAAGGTAATATTGGCAGATGCAGATACACGAGTTTCGATAAACGCAGCAATTTTAAAAGCACTTAATCTGCGCACCGATTCTTCTTCCGCTTCATCCGGAGCAATCAGAAAGCCTCCTTTGATACGGGCAACAGCCAGCTTAAGCGTAAACAGGATCTCCTCGAAACGCGCATCGGATATCGTTACCGCAAAGTGACTCTCTGCATATTGCAAAATTTCGGATAAATTTCGATACATAGGATCCTTGAAGCAGGCTTCGCTAATGAAAAAAGCATAAATATTAACTTTCCCCCCGTGCAGCAGAAACGAGTCCACTGAATGAAATACTATTCTTGTGATCAATTCCCGTCTGTCTTTTTCAGTTGCAATCAGGCGATAGCCTTGGCTTGTTGACGAGTGAACAGCAATCTGGTAGCGGCTGAGAAGAAGGCGAACCTGTTCCATATCCTTCATCAGCGTTACCCTGCTTGCATTGAATTCCTTCTCTAAAGAAGAGAGGGTACAAGCTTTGTCAGTTAGAAGAAGCTTCAACGCAATAATGCAAATCCGTTCCTCGGAGGAGAGCTTATAAAGATAAAAATCCCTATCGATGAGGCGGGATGCAATCAGGCTGCCGTCACTGTTGCTCCCTGCAAAAGAAATGCCCTTGCTTGTCACCTGAACGAGATGGGCCAGTTCTTGTTCACCAAGGAAGGCGGTTACATCCTGCATGTAATTTCTGATGGAGCGGGTGCTGACGGAAAGCTGACGTGACAGATCGTCATACTTGAAGTTCTGACGTGGAGAACCGATCAGTATGTTCAATAATTCGCAGGTTTTCTTATTCACCATGTTATCATCCCTCCTTTCGCCAACCTATGCTACTATCATTTTAACTATTCCCATTCTATGGAGTAAAGTTAAATTTCCTTCCGAAAACTGTGAAAGAAAGTGTACTATGAACACCGTGTGCCAAATGATAGGATGAGGATGTGAAAGAAAGCAAACCGTTTGAGACATTTGAGACAAGAGGGGGAGGGTTGTTTTTGAAAGAGATACTCCAGAAGAATCACATACGTGTAAAAGAACCGGCAGCAACCTGGGAGGATGCCATCCGTAGAGCGGGAAGTGTGCTTGCCGAAGCGGGAAGCATCAAACCGGAATATATTGACTACATGATTGAGTCAGTGAGAGAGTACGGACCCTACGTGGTCATTTCGCCAATGCTTGCGATCGCCCATGCTGCACCGGGAAAAGGGGTTATTCGCAATGATATGTCGCTGATCACCTTATCTTCTCCTGTAAATTTCGGCTCGGAGAACGATCCGGTTTCCGTTGTTTTATGCTTTGGCAGCATCGATCCGACTTCGCATATCGATCGATTGACCAGAATCGCAGAATTGCTTTCCAAGGAATCACGAATCAGTGATCTGGCCTGTGCCGGGACTGTAGATGAAGTCATAACTGTACTGAATCGCTAGACGTGTAAGACAGTATCCGCTCCCGGTGCAGGAAGTTGTTATTCGTCAAATGAGTAAGGGTGAAAGGAGGGCAAGGATGAATCTAAAAAAAATTCAGGCAGTCTGCGGGTTTGGATGTGGATCTTCACTTTTTTTAAGGATGAAAATCCAAGATATTCTCAAAGAGAGCAACCTGGAAGCAGAGGTCTTTTGCGGAGACATCGGAACCTGCACAACTGTTCCCTGCGATGTTATCTTCACTTCCGCAGAACTGGCTGAACAAATCATGAATCGGACGAAGGTGCCGGTTGTACCGATCTCAAACTTTATGAATAAGGAAGAAATCAAGGAGAAAACGTTATTATTTTTATCTGAATCTTTATAAGGAGGGTAACCATGGGTGTTCTTAATTTCATTATTAATGAAATCTTTGGTCAGGGTGCAATCTTTCTGGCAATCGTAGCCTTGATCGGTTTAATACTCCAGAAAAAATCTACCAGCGAAATCGTAAGGGGAACTTTGATGACTGCCATTGGGTTCTTTGTACTGTCTCAAGGTACCGGCATCATTGTAACCAGGGCAATTGATGGCCTTTCGGGGGCATTTAATACAATGATGCCCACGGCCAGCGGGTCGCCGGATATTGATATGACGGTTTATGGTACCCAGATCGGTATCGTCATGCTGGTGGCTTTCTCTTTTAACTTGATTTTTGCGCGCTTTACGAGATGGAAATCCATCTTTCTGACCGGACACATGCTGTACTGGTTTCCCTATGTGTTCATTGCGGCGGGCGTAGATGCAGGACTAACAGGAGTAAAGCTGGTAGTTCTTGCGGCAGTCTTTACGTCGGCATATATGGTCATATCACCCAATCTGATGAGACCTCTGGTCAAAGAGGTTACCGGTGATGACAGTTTCACCATCGGACACCCGACGACGATTTTATCGGTTATTTCCGGGTACCTCGGAAAAGCAATCGGAAACAAGGCCCGGTCAACGGAAGATTTGAAGATCCCAAAAGGGTTGGGATTCCTCAGAGAAGTATCCATAACCGGTTCTATCGTGATTTGTATTACCTACGTGGTCATGTATTTCATCCTGCTGTCCAACAAGCTTAACCCCGGTGAGATATGGGGATATGCGGGAGGATCAACGGGAGCATTTACATACATCTTTACCAAGTCGGTCTTCTTTGGCGTTGGTATCACCATCATGCTTCTGGGGGTTCGGATGCTCATTGCAGAGATCGTTCCTGCATTTAAGGGCATTGCTGAAAAACTTGTTCCCGGAGCCATCCCCGCATTGGATTGTCCGGTCATTTTCAACTATGCTCCCAATGCGCTGATTATTGGATTTATCGTCGCAATGATCACCTCCACCATTACAATTATCATGACGGCGGGAATGTTCCCTACGGTTATCATTCCGCTGACCGTTACCTGTTTCTTCGAAATCGGAACAGCAGCCATCATAGGGAATGCAACAGGAGGAGTAAGAGGAGCGGTTGTCGGTGCAGCTTTGAGCGGTATCATTATGATCTTCCTTGTAGGCTTCGGCTCCTACTTCTTTGGTAACACGATCAATAACTGGATGCTGGTCTACGGCGGGCAGGACTTCTCATTCTGGGGAATTCTCGAAGGACTTGCAGCCAGACTGTTCTTATGATGAAACGTTTCAGCTATATCATAAAGGAAGCGGTTGGAATCCACGCGAGGCCTGCCTCCCGGCTGGTAAAAGAAGCATCCATCTATGAAAGTACTGTGAACATTGAGGCCTGCGGAAAAAGAGGGGATGCCAAACGGCTGCTTTCCCTGATGATCCTCGGTGTCACATGTGGTCAGGAGGTAACCTTTGAGATTGAAGGTGCTGATGAAGTTCTTGCAGCCGAGAGATTAGAAGAATTCTGCAGAGTAAATTTATAAAAGTGGAAATGACGAAATCATAGATTTCGATTTCCATTGTAATGTCATAATGCACGGCGGAACTGAACGATTCTTTTCTGGAAATTGATTTTGAAAAAGGCGGCAGAT
>JAQSXD010000258.1 GCA_029266295.1 Bacillota bacterium
GAACCACTGATGAATTTCGTGCGCACACTTCATTCAATCAGCGCTTCCTAGATTTTTCGGGCTAAAATTTCACCCAGCACCTGTATGAGCCGGTCGTTCTCCTTTTGGGTGCCGGCTGTAATTCTGAGATAGTCTCCCAGCTTCCTAACAATAATAGAGTTCTTTCTTAATTCATTATACACGAACTCGGCTTGATCCAGCTCGAGAAATACAAAATTTGTCTCCGGTTTAATCAGGCTTCTTACCCCAGGTGAATTGACCAGATTTTTGATATTCTCATAAAGATACGTCCTGGATTTCTTGATTTCCTCTACGGATTTTCTTATGTATTCCGGTTTGGAAAAGAGTACGGTGCCGATTGCTTGAGTAAGGGCGTTGACGTTATACGGTGATCTTACACTGTTGAGAGCCCTGATGATCTTTGGACAGGAAACCGCAAAGCCAAGGCGGATTGCTGCAACACCCAGCGCTTTCGAGCAGGTCTTGAGCAGGATTAAGTTATCGTATTTCTCCGCGACCTTCATGATAGACTGATCGGAAAAGTCCATATACGCCTCATCTAGAATGATCAGCGCATTGGTGTTTTCCACGATATGAAGCACATCCTCCCTGCTCATTACCAGGGAAGTGGGACTGCAGGGATTGGAGAGCAGTACCGCATCCGGCCGATTTCTTCTGACCGCATCGATGACATCGCCGGCCGTCAGGATTAAATCTTCCTGCTTTTCCGCTACGATATTGGTCTTTTCGTAGACCTCACCGTAGAATCGGTACATGGAGAAGTCCGGGGAAAAGGTCAGCAGCTTATCACCCGGTCTGAGGAACGCTCCCAAAATAACGGTAATCAGTTCATCAGAACCGTTTCCCGCCACAACATTCTCCGGGTCTACCCCGTAAAAGGCTCCGAACTTTTTTCGAAGCTCTGTTGCTGCAGGGTCGGGATACCGGTTAAAATCAACCGCCGCCACAGCTGCCAAAAAGTCTTCTCGAAAGAGCTTTCCCGGATCAATGAAGCTCTCGTTGGCATCAAGCCTGATTTCATAGTCTCCTGCTACCGGATCATAGGGAATCAGATTTTTCACTTTTTCATTTAATTCATACGTCATTTATTTTAACCTCACTTTGTTGAAATCGTCGAAGTTTTTCGCTTACCAGAATCTCACCTTGATGGGAATTGGCAAAGGTTATAGAAATCTTACCTTAACGGAATTTGCATGGGCATCAAGGCCCTCCTTGTCAGCCAGAGCAACAATATCTTCCTGATCATCGGCAAGGGCTTCCCGTGTATAATAGGTGTAGCTCATTTTCTTCAGAAAACTGTCTACTCCCAGAGGGGATGAGAATCTGGCAGTTCCCGAGGTAGGAAGAACATGATTGGTACCGGAGAGGTAATCTCCAAGCGGTTCCGGAGCATACTCTCCGCAGAACACCGACCCGGCATTTTTGATAAGAGGAAGGTATTGCATTGGTTCCCTTACCATTAATTCAAGGTGCTCCGGTGCAATCTCGTTTGCCAGCCGGATCATAGCCTCCATGCTCCCGCACAAAATAACAGCTCCGAAGTTTTCCAGTGATTGATTTATGATCTCCTTGCGGCTCAAGCGTTCTTTCTGTCTCGTGATTTCTTCGAGGGTTTTCTTTGCGATCTCTTCACTTGTGGTCAGCAGCACTGCAGATGCCATCACATCATGCTCCGCCTGACTCATGAGATCCGCAGCGATATATGCAGGATTGGCCTCCTGATCAGCGACAACCAGAATTTCACTTGGCCCTGCAATCATATCAATATCTACCTGCCCAAAGAGGAGCTTTTTGGCAGCCGCTACAAAAACGTTGCCTGGGCCTACAATTTTATCAACCACGGGAAAGCTTTCTGTCCCGTACGTCAGCGCCGCCACTGCCTGCGCGCCTCCTGCAAGGAACACGCGATCTACTCCCGCAAGATAGGCCGCAGCCAATATATCCGGATTGGCCTTGCAGAACTTCGTTCCGTCTTGCCCGGTCAAAACCATAGGCGGGGTGACCATTACAATTTCCTCAACACCGGCAATCCTCGCCGGGACAGCGTTCATCAAAACGGTGGATGGATAAGCGGCCGTTCCTCCAGGCACATAGATTCCAACCCTTGCAAGCGGACGAACCAGCTGGCCCAGCACCACGCCTTTCTCCTTTTTTATCTCATAGCCATCCCTTACCTGCCTCTCATGGTAAGTCTCAATATTTTCTTTCGCGTGACAGAGTGCTTTTTTCAGCGCCTCATCGGCTCCTTCATATGCTGCTCTCATCTCCTCTTTGGATATTTCAAAGCGTTCCGGAGCAGCACCGTCAAATTTCATTCCAAAGCTTCTGACTGCCTCGTCTCCATTTTCTTTCACTTCACTGATAATGGAAAGCACCGCCTCGTTGGTAGAAAGGCCGATCTCTCCCGCCCGCCTCTTCATTCCGGCAAGGAATTCATATTCTCTTTTCTGATCCGAATAAATAATTTCCATCTTAACCCCTTATCTTCTCTTGAATGTCTGAAATCAGCGCTTCAATCTCTGCCTTTTTCAGTTTCATGCTGGCTACGTTTACGATGAGACGTGCAGAGACGGTTCGAATTTCTTCGATGACTTCAAGGCCGTTTTCCTTCAAGGTAGTCCCCGTTTCAACGATATCCACAATCCCATCGGCCAGTGACAGCAGCGGTGCAAGTTCTACAGATCCCTCAATCTTAATTACCTCGACATCCATTCCTTTGGATTCAAAGTAGGAGCTTGCTACTTTGGGATACTTTGTGGCGATCCGCTTGGTGCTGTAACCGCTGTAGAAATCGGATCCCTTGGGCACAGCAAGGGCAAACTTGCATGTTCCAAATCCCAGATCAAGAACCTCATAGAACGTTCCTCCGCTCTCTACGATGGTATCCTTTCCAACGACGCCCACATCGCAGACGCCATGTTCCACATAAGTAATGACATCGGCGGCTTTTGCCAGTACAACATCCATATTTTTATCAGGAATGGTAAGCAGAAGCTTCCTTCCTTTTTCTCTCAAATTTGTGCAGTCATAGCCGATTTCTTCAAACATGCCGACGATGCTGTTTTCCAATCTGCCCTTTGTCAGTGCGATTCTGATATTCTCAGTCTGAGATGCTCCATCACGGCTCTCAGCGGCACTTCCTTCCTTGAGCAGACCCGACGCAAGTTGATCCACATTGATTCCGAATCCTGTTGCAGGAAGGCTCTCCCCGAAATCCTTAAAGAGTTCGTCATAGCGGCCGCCGGACAGAACCGGTTCACCCACGGAGGAGATGTAGCCCTTGAAGATCAAAGAGCTATAGTAATCCGCCTGATGAACCAGTCCAAAATCGATCATCACCTTATCCAGATTCCGTTCCATCAGCCCCTGGAAAATCCGTTCCAAATAAGAAAGCATGTCAAGGAGTTCTCCGTCATACCCATTGAAGAGTCCACGGGCTTTTTCCAGCGCTTCCTTCCCTCCAAACAGCTTGGGAAGCTCTTTCAGCAGTTCCGCCGTTCGATTTTCCGGAAAATCTTCCAAGATATCGGACAAGCCCGCATAGTTTTTAGAAACGATAAGAGAATGTATGGTTTCTTTCTGCTCCGGGGTGGCCTGCAGATTCTCCATGAGCAGCTTATAAATGCCAATATGGCCAAGTTCAACTCTATAGTCGTCCACGCAGCAGGAGGAAAGTGCTTCCATTCCCGTGGTCAAAATTTCAATATCCGATTCATAAGAAGACAAGCCTACCAGTTCGATTCCCATCTGCATGATCTCACTGCTCCGCCCCCGCAGTTCCGGCTGCTGACGATAAACTCTCTGGCCGTAAAAAAGACGGATCGGCAGAGCGTGGCCTTTCAGCTTCGTTGCAGTCATCCTGGCAATGGGAATGGTGGAATCAGGCCGCATAGCCAGAAGCCTTCCCTTATGATCGATCAGCTTATAGATACTTTCTTGTGGAAAATATCTTGAGTTGGACGAAAATACGTCATAAAACTCGATGCCGGGCGTAATTACTTCGTGATAGCCCTTGCCCTCAAACGTGCTTCTCAGGGTTTCGGTGATTTTCCGCTGTGCTTCACATTCTCGAAACAGCAGATCTCTTGTACCTTCCGGCGTAATCCGATCATATTTTTTCATAGTTTCATCCTCTTTCCGTCACATTATATCAAACATTCCAGCCAAAGCCAGCATGATTTATTACGTTATAATGATATCACTTTAAAGCGGTAAAGTCAATGCTATATTTGATATTCCCTGTTTGATCAATCCATTTATTTTATACTTACGATTTTTGCCCATAAGGTATGGTTTCATTCTTCACAGACCGTCTAAAAAACTTCCTGAAAGGAAAAATGAAGCAATTCATACAGCAATTACATATACTGATGAAAGGAACCCCTTGTCACGAATAAGGGGTTTATTTCATGGCAGGGGGAAAGAGCTTATGCGCGGGGCAGGTACGATGAGTCAATCACAATATCTTACATATCCGCAAATGCATCTGATCCACAGCTTTCGCAGCGCATCTCAGGACTTGGCAATTTGGAGCCTTCTTCTGATCAACTGTATCGCCCGAATCGAAAGCTGTACGGAGCCGGTGTATAATAGGCTGCACGAGACCGCGGGAGATATCTACAGCAGTTTTTCAATCTTTTATGGACCTAAAACTGCGGAACGGCTGATCAACCTGCTGACCCGCCATATCGTCTCCCTCAAGAACCTGACCGAAGCAATGCTGGCCGGGGATCAGGAAAAAGCCAATGAATTGTATTTCCAATGGCATCAGAATGCAGGAGACACCGCTTCATTCCTTGCAGAGCTCAATCCTTACTGGGTTGAGGAACAGTGGTACGCCTTGTTTGAACGGTATCTAGGCATGATGTATCAACAGCTTCTTTCCGTCGCCTCCGGGGACTTTGCAAAAGGTGTAGATATCTTTGACAGAACACGCTATCATACAATTTTAATGAGCGACTATTTAACTGACGGCATTATGCAGTCGCTGACCATTGACCCTTTCCAGCCTGCAAAGGCCACAACGAAATAAGAATAAATAAAAAACCAAGATCCAGACTGATCTTGATCAGTTCAGATCCCGGTTTTGCGCTCTTTGTCTCACATTTGGCGAGGTGCTTTAGCTCTTCTTAAAGCTTCCGCAGTCCGTCTGCTCTACGGAATCTGCCTTCTGGGAATGTTTTACCACCTGGATTTTGTCCAGCGTGCAGTAGTTATCTTCCTGGCAGTGGAAACGACATTCTGTTACATTACATCCGATGCTTGAATTGTGATCCATGTTCTTCTCCTTTCAGAAACAATATTAATTAAAGCAAGTTCGCAAAACAGCGTTCAGCTGTCTCACGTATTACCCATCATTATTCTGAATCCAAAGAAGATTATTATGCGTTTCACTCAAAAATTTCCTTAGATCTCATCAAAAGAGACAGCCACTCCGTCAATGGTGTGAATGGAATACCCCCTACCCGGATCGGGCTGCCACTCAAAGATATTTTTATCCGCTTTGGGGAAACAGGTCGCCATAATCAGGGAGATCACACCGCCATGACAAACAAGAATGATGTCACGCTCCTGCTTGCCATTTCCTTTATGAAGCTCCAAGACTTTTGCGAGGCCCTCCCCGGCCCTCTTTCGAAAATCCTGCGGGCTTTCTCCGTTGGGGCAAGGAGTCATTCCCGCTACGTCACTCATCCACGCCTGATACTGTGGATCGTGTTCCAGTTCATCATGGGTCTTCATTTCAAAGTCCCCAAACCGATACTCCTGCAATTCCGGGA
>JAQSXD010000259.1 GCA_029266295.1 Bacillota bacterium
ACACTTTTACGACACTTTTACGCCGAAAGTACCCCGAAATAGGGTTTCCCAATTATATAAAGCAAAAAATCAAAAAGCCTTGAATCGCTTGAATTCAAGGCTTTCCAATTTATTCATCTGGTCGGAGTGCGGAGATTTGAACTCCGGACCTCTTGACCCCCAGTCAAGCACGCTGACCAAGCTGCGCTACACCCCGTAATCTGAATAATATGCTCTTTTTGGGAAAATGGTCGGAGTGGCCGGACTTGAACCGGCGGCCTTTGCGTCCCGAACGCAACACTCTACCAAGCTGAGCCACACCCCGATTAGATTCGATTATATAACTTTTTAAGCGACTTGTAAAGAGCAGGAATCTAATTTTTATGCAATTTATTGATCATCATACAGTTCCAAACTGCTGCTGCAGGCTGAACGATTTGAAGCCGCACGTCATATTATACAACATATTATGCGGAGGTCAATAGAAAATGGTTAAAAAAAGTCAGGAAACTTTACCGATACCCGATATTGGTTATCTGATCTCATATGAGCAGCTGAATATACTGCTTGAATTTCTCAGACTGTGGTCTCAGCTTGCAATGTGGACGCGGTCATTGATTCTTAGTACGGTAAACGATACCGCTAATAAAACAGCAGTGGTCAATCACCTTTACACAATTCCTACAGAGTTTTATCGCGCATTTCGGATTTTCTACGGAACTGCAATCTCTCAGCAGATTTTAAACTTACTTACCAATTTCATTACCGCACAATGGCGACTGATCCATGCATTGCAGGAAGGGAATCAGCAACTTGTAGACGAACTAACGGTCACCTTGTATCAGACCGCAGATGCTTTTGCGGAATATATCGCGCCGCTGAATGTGTATTGGGATGTAAACCATTGGAAAAGCTTGCTGTATCAATATATTAGACTTGTGATCGACGAGATGATTGCGATGATGACCGGTGAGCACGATAAAGAGATTGAGATTCACAGACGTCTTGACGATGTGGCGGAAATCATAGGAAGTTATATGGCGAGAGGGATTATCGCGAGAAACCTGGCATTAGGCGGACAGGGATCTCAGGAGCCGATAAATCCGGGGCAGCCAGCGCCCGAACCAGTAAATCAAGTGGAGTAATCGCCCGGTAATGATACAAAAGCTCACCCAGGCGTTCATTAGAATACCTGGGTAAGGCTTGATACAGATTCGATCCTATAATCGACCTCTTGTAAACAATTTGTCGGAAAAATTGGACAAAATTCATAGATAGACACATACCGTGAACCCTTTCGGAATAAATTTGTACTAGCTTATGGAAATGCTGCTTCCTTTTAGATGCAATTCCATTAAATCAGCATTTTCTTAAAATAAGTTACAGGAGGGATGAATCTTGATAAACAAAATTCTAGCGGGTGTTTCTACAGCAGTTTTGGGAGTGCTAATTGCGGCAGTTCCCAATTTTACGCCGCTGCAGATTTGTGAGCTCTGCCAGAGAATGGCTATGAAATGCAGCTGGGCAGCAAAGGCAGAGTTCGGAGTAGGTGTTTTAATTCTATTTCTTTCTATTCTATTGATCTTTTCTGAATCGAAGGATGTCAGGCTTGGCGTAAGCGCTGCGCTGGGTATGGTGGGGATCCTTTCAACGCTGATTGCAAAAGTATTGATCGGATTTTGCGCTGGTGACTGCTGTTCGGGATGTACCTGCAGTCCGTTGACACCGCCCGTCATGACAGGACTTGGAATTGCAGTTGCTGCTATTGCGTTCATAAATGTGATCTATCTGCTGCAGAAGAAAAATACATAGTCGTCTGCCTCTTGGTTATATTATTTTCAGGAGGCGATAAAAAATGGATGAGCGATTGAAAAAATTGGCGGAGTTGCAAAAGGTAAAAGAAGAGATTGAAATTGCAAAGAAGTCAGACAGGCTTATGGCCGAGGGGGGGACTGATTCGGATCCCGCAATGGCACAGATATCGGATAATGGAAATGTGACCAGACAGATGTACCAGGCAATCGGACATGAGACGCTTCAAAGTGAAGATGACGGTCATTACCGCGATATGCTGGAAAAAGCCAAAGGATCTCTTCCTTATCACGACAACCAAAGTCATGGCTACTGATTTGCATACGATTTCATCTTGCATCTTGCAGCAACAGGGAGCAAGCAGCTTCTTGCACTAGGGAGGGTGTGAAGGCGAAGATGATTGTTAGGCCGCAATTGAGAGATGATTGTTAGGTAAGGTCACGAATGAGAGCTGATTGATAATTAAGTAGGCCGATAATGCTGCAAGATGATACAGCATTATCGGCCTACTTGTTTTCTATAACGCATGCGTTTCGTCACGAAGCACTCGCGTTCAGTCACGAAGCACTCGCGTTCAGTCACGAAGCACCCGCGTTCAGCTTCTAAGCACCAGGCTGGTTTTGCTGGGGCGGAGTCCCCATAATATTGGGGGTCATACTCGGTGCTGTTTTTCCTTGGTTCTGCTCCAGGCTTTTCTTTAAAGCTTCCATTAAATCAATGACATTGCTCGGTGCATCCTGTCTTGCAGCAACGATTTCCTTTCCGGAAATTTTTTGCTGGATTAGATCTCTAAGCCGTTCCTGATATTCATCTTTATAGAGTGCAGGATCGAAAGGCTGAGCCATTGACTGTATTAAGGTCTTCGCCATGGTTAGCTCACTTTCGTTCAGTGCCGGTCTTGCAAAAGATTTGGGGATCTCTTTGATATCATCTTCGAAAAACATTGTGTTAATCAGGATGTTATCCCCGGCTGGAATTACTGCAAGGAGTGTCTCCTTGTTGCCCATAACCGTCTTTGCAATGGCAACCTTATTCTCATCTTTCATCGCTGTCCGAAGAAGCTCAAAGGCTTTTTCTCCGCCGGTTTCAGGTATTGTATGGTAAGATTTCTCATAATAAATTGGGTTGATGGTGGAAAGATCGGCAAAATGAAGAATCTGAATTGTTTTATCCTTTTCTGTTTTGATCTTTTCAAAGTCTTCCTCGCCTACAACTACATATTTGTCTTTATCGTATTCGAATCCTTTAATAATGTCACCACTTGTCACTTCCTTGCCACAGTGAGCACAGGTTTTTTTATATCTGATTCGGGAATGATCCTCCTTGTGCAGCTGGTTGAAATGAATGTCATTGTCCTGAGTGGCCGTATAAAGTGCCACGGGAATGTAAACAAGTCCGAATGAAATCGCACCCTTATGCGAAACTGCCATAATTACATGCTCCTTTCTATTTATTTAACAACAGCATCTTCTATTAGATTAGCGTTTTATTAGTATTTGAAACGAACAGGAAAATTATTCTATTTATCTTCTCAATCCAAGGTCTTAGGGATGATATCAACTGCGGGAATTGTGAAAATTATTGCAAATAAAGAATCTGAGCCCATTCTTTCAAGTGAGTATAGAAAAGCTTGCCGCTGAGAAAGCGGAAAGAGTTATATAATATGGAAACAAATGCGTGAAATAAAAATCGAATGACCAGAAATAATATTAACGTAAGACGATTACAAATTTGAAGTGAATCACTAGTTGAATCATTTCATAAGGCAAGAAATCTCATACAAAACATGAAAAATTTACTTGTAATATTAAATCGTCTACAGGTTAAATTAATACCACAAAGGAGGTGAAAACGAATGGCAAGTTTCAACAATAGCAGCAATACCCCCGTTAAGCCAAGCGCTAAAAACGGATTAAACAACATGAAGACTGAAATCGCTAATGAACTTGGAATTTCCGGTTACGATACACTGGATAAAGGAAACCTTACTGCTCGTCAGAACGGTTACGTTGGCGGTTATATGACTAAGAGATTAGTCGAAATGGCTGAACAGCAGCTCTCAGGTAGATAAATAAAAAATCGATAGTTTGAAGATAAATCAGCTTATGAAATTTTATATTCCATAAGCTGATTTTATAATTCGAAGATAATCTCACGTTAGGGGTAACCGGAGGAGGGATTAGTATGAAGCTTCCGTTAAGACAGAGTGCTGTAATAGAACGCATGAAATCTGAGATTGCATCACAATACGGAGTGAAAAGCTTTGAAGATATTGATCGGGGATTAGTTTCCTCCAGATCAAACGGCGACATTACGAGAACCCTGGTGGAATTGGCTGAAAAAACAAAGAACTGAAATTGTATAGGGTTGTAACCGGTATCAATACTACAATTACTCAAGTTTTATCTTGATAATTCATTCGCTTAGTGACATAATGAAAATGGACTGAGTTGATCCAAAAGCGGGGAAAGTCTTCCTCGCTTTTCTTAATATAATAAATTCGATAAATTGGGAAGTGGAGTATTGTTGGTAAAATGAATATTAAAGAGGTTGCAAAAAAAGCTGGCGTTTCTGTCGCTACGGTCTCTCGTGTTCTAAACCATCCTGAAAGCGTTGCACCAGACACAAAACAGCGGATCCTCGATGTGATCCAGGAACTGGAGTATACTCCGAATTGGTTTGCAAGAGGACTTAATTTTAACAAAACCGATACCATTGGTCTGCTTATTCCGAACATATTGAACCCAAGTTACATGGAAATCGCAAAAGGTGTTGAAGATGTATCTCATCAGAAAAACTGCAACACGTTGCTTTGCAATGGTGAAAATGCCATCGAAAAAGAAAGAAAATATGTAGATATTCTGATAAAACGTCGAGTGGACGGTATCGTGCTCGTATCTTCTCTTCTTGAGAGTGATAATATTGAGAACATCACAAAGCAGGGTATCCCAGTAGTTTTAATTGGTGAAAACAGAGGGGATATCAAGGGGATACCAATTGTAAGAATCGACTGTGAAGGAGCTTCTTACAAAGCGGTACGACATTTGATTGATATCGGTTATAAGGATATCGCCATTATTTACGGGTCTACTCCAGAGAAAGAAAACAAAAGAAAAGTTGATGGATATCGTCAGGCTTTGGCAGAGGAAGGGATAACGGAACGAGAGGAATATCTTCAGGAAGCTCCAAATACCATTGAAGGTGGATATATCGCAGGAAAGAGGCTGAACGATTTGAAACACAGACCGAGAGCTATCTTTACCTCTTCTGATCTTTTGGCCTTTGGTGCAATTGATGCAATGAAGGATCATGGAGTCAAAGTGCCTGAGGAAGTTGCTTTTGTTGGGTTTGATAACATCCGGATGTCAAATCTTATTGAGCCGAAGCTCACGACAGTAGAAAAGCCGATGCACAAGATGGGTGTTGTCGGTGCCAGGTTGTTATTTGATATTATTGATACCAAGGGAGAAGACATTACGAACAGGGAGATCCTGCTTCAGTCAAAACTGAAGATACGAAAATCCTGCGGGCATAAAGAGAGGATCGGAGAGATATTCTAATGAAGACGGAATTTTTGGGATTGAAATTGAAGAATCCTGTTATCGTAGCTGCTGGTCCATGGAATAGAGATGGGAGGAGCCTGCTGAAAGGAATTTCTGCCGGTGCAGGAGCGGTAATCACGGAAACCATAGTTAGCGATGCTTTGATTGATGTAAGACCCCGGATTGCTTACAACGGTTTGGGTGCTCAGAACATAAGGCTTTACAGTGATATTCAGGTAGAAGGCTGGCAACGAGAGATGGATATTGCCAAAAGCAAGGATAGTGTAGTGATTGCCAGCGTGTCGGCCCATACCCCTTCAGAGCTTGCTTATCTTGCCATGAAGATGGAAAAATTCGGAGCAGATGCAATCGAGCTTGGGATTTCTTCCCCTATGGGGGAATCTTTGGAAGTCGTGGCATCTGATGCGGAACGGGTTTATCAGATGACGAAGGAAGT
>JAQSXD010000260.1 GCA_029266295.1 Bacillota bacterium
AACAGCTCCAAAGAAGGCTTTTAGGAAAAATTTATCATAAGCAGGTTTTGGTTCTCCAGACTAAAACTCTGTTTGCAGCACGACATGATACTTGAGCATAAAGGACGAAAGGAGTGTTGAATATGGGCTCTTCAGCACCGCAAAATTCATTGGAATGGATCATGCTTTTTCTCGATAAATACGGGGTCTCCTTTCTAAAGGGAGCTGCCCTAACTCTTGAGATTGCAGTGATCAGCACCCTGATCGGATGTGTGATCGGATTTATGGTCGGCATTGTTCAGACCATAGAACTCGGAAATTCGGACCCGCTTTGGAAGCGGCTGATTCTTAAAATCGTGAACCTGTTCCTGTCCGTTTACGTAGAAGTATTCCGGGGAACCCCAATGATGGTTCAGGCAATGGTGATTTATTACGGTTCCGATACACTGTTCCGGCTGAATCTTGATCCCATTGCCGCCAGCTTTATCGTTGTGTCCATCAATACGGGAGCTTACATGGCAGAGACCGTACGCGGGGGCATCCAGTCAATCAACGCGGGTCAAATCGAAGCGGCGAAAGCACTGGGACTAAGGCACTATTCTACGATGCTTTTTGTCATTCTGCCTCAGGCACTTCTAAACATCCTGCCGCAGATCGGCAATAATCTTATTATTAATATCAAAGACACCTCCGTTCTGAATGTGATCTCCTGCAGTGAGCTATTTTTCACCACAAGCTCCGTTGTTGGCACCTATTATCGCTATTTTGAACCCTTTTTGATTGCCTGTGCAATTTATCTGTTTATGACATTTACTTTGTCACGTCTGTTGCGTCTGATGGAAAAAAAGCTGCAGGGGCCGAGAAGCTACCAGTTGGCTACGGATTTCATGGATGATACGTATGGGAACGGTTCATCAGTTATCGATATGAAAAAGGGCTTTGGAGGGAGGAACTAGAATGAAAGCAGAAGCAATGAAAAATCAGGATGGTTCTGATATCAAAAGAAGAGCAAATGAATGGGTTGAAAGAGAGCCTATTTTGGAAATACAGCACTTGGGCAAAGCCTTTGGCGATCATCAGGTTTTGCTTGATATTGACTTTAAGACATATCCCAGGGATGTGATCTGCATCATAGGAGCATCAGGCTCAGGAAAATCAACCCTTCTACGATGTATCAACATGCTTGAGACACCCAGCAGCGGTTTGGTACTGCACAAAGGAAAGTCCGTACCGGCTACAGGGGTGCATACTGCAGACTACCGTTCAAAAGTGGGAATGGTGTTTCAACAGTTTAATCTCTTTTCCAACCTCACGGTTTTGGATAACTGCATGCTGGGGCTCAGAAAGGTTTTAAAGCTCTCCAGGGAAGAGGCCAAAGCACGCTCCATCCAATATCTGATGAAGGTGGGAATGGCCCCGTATATCAATGCAAAGCCCCATCAATTATCAGGAGGTCAGCAGCAAAGGGTTGCCATCGCAAGAGCTCTGTCCATGGAACCGGAAGTGCTGTTATTTGATGAACCCACCAGTGCGCTGGACCCGGAAATGGTGGGCGAGGTTCTGGATGTGATGAGAACCCTTGCTAAGGAAGGACTTACCATGATCATTGTGACACATGAAATGGCATTTGCCCGGGATGTATCAACGAGGACCGTATTCATGGACCGCGGCGTAATCGTGGAAGATGACCGCCCGGAGGTCCTGTTTACTAGACCGAGAGAAGAAAGAACGAAGGAATTTCTCACCCGTTTTATGGCCCATTAAAACGGAGGAGTTTCCCATAAAGAAGATGCCTCATAACCAACCATCCTTACCGATGAGGCATTTTCAGAAAAAAAAACTGCGGAGTAAACCGCAGTTTTTTTGTTTCGTTCCTGCTATTCTACAATGGCACATTAATTGAAAATCAGATCAATCTCAATTCGTTTTCCATTGCGCTTTCAGAAAGCTGGAATATCGATAAAAAAACTTGATAATTATAGAAAATTTCTATATAATGATACCATTATGATGAAAGGGGAACGCAAATGTATTTTAACAATATGGATAAGGTAGATCCTGAAATTAGTGCCGTAATTCGCAGAGAAATGGCAAGACAGGAAAATAAAATTGAACTGATTGCATCAGAGAATTTTACAAGCAGCGCTGTTATGGAAGCATGCGGAAGTGCGCTGACAAATAAATATGCGGAGGGTTATCCCGGAAAGAGATATTATGGAGGCTGTGAACACGTTGATGAGGCAGAAAATTTAGCCATCGAGCGTGCAAAAGAACTTTTTCATGCGGAATATGCCAACGTTCAGCCCCATTCCGGCTCCAGCGCAAATATCGCCGTTTACTTTTCGCTGCTTGAGCCAGGCGATACCGTGTTAGGCATGGATCTATCCAATGGAGGGCACCTGACCCATGGAAGTCCCGTTAACATGTCGGGAAAATATTTTAATTTTGTTCCCTACAAAGTAGATTCTGAGACCGAAAGAATTGATTTTGATGCGGTAAGAAAGCTGGCTCTTGAAAATAAGCCTAAAATGATTGTAGCCGGTGCCAGCGCCTACCCAAGAATTATAGAAGCGGTTAAGTTCCGTGAAATTGCAGATGAAGTTGGCGCACTGCTCATGGTAGATATGGCACATTTTGCAGGACTGGTTGCTGCAGGATTCCATCCGAATCCGGTAGAGCATGCCCATGTGGTCACAACTACGACCCATAAAACCCTGCGCGGTCCGAGAGGCGGTGCGATTCTTGGAAAAGAAGAATTCGGAAAGCTTATCGATAAAGCGATTTTCCCCGGAATCCAGGGTGGACCTTTGATGCACATTATTGCAGGAAAGGCAGTATGTTTTAAGGAAGCTTCCACCGAAGAATTTGTTGCTTACCAGAAACAGGTTCTGCTGAACGCGCAGAAAATGGCGGATGAACTCCTTGCACGGGATTTCAAACTGGTTTCGGGAGGAACGGATAATCATCTGGTACTGCTCAACCTGACTAACAAAAATATCACAGGTAAAGAAGCGGAAAAGATCCTTGACGAAGCCGGAATCACTACAAATAAAAACACAATACCCAATGATCCCAATGGTCCCTTTGTCACAAGCGGTGTAAGATTGGGAACCCCCGCTATGACAACCCGAGGCTTTAAAGAGCCGGAAATCGCCAAGGTCGTTGAAGCAATCGGTCTGCTTTTGAACAACCCGGGCGATACAACCTCTGCCGAAAAAGCGAAGAACATTGTGCAGGAACTTTGCAATGCTTACCCGCTGTACCGATAACCGCGTTGCGGCGACAGCAAACGCTAGTCTGATGAGCACATAGATAGCAGTGCTTTAAAGCTAAATAATGAAAATATAGAAAGAAAGCCAGAGTATCATTGTTATGAATGCTCTGGCTATTTTATCAGTTGGGGATGCAAACCTTCGTTCCCGGTATGCTGAAATCGTCAATGGTCAAAGTTGGATTTGATATCAGCAGACTGTCTGTAATCACAAGCAATTTTTTGCTTATGGAATCCAAAGAGTCACCGGTTTTAACGATATATGCACCGGCCATTGGGCAGGTTTTAAAGTGATCCTCACTGGGTATTGTTAGCGTCATATTTTCAAGGGAGCCTGAAAAATCTACATTCGGATTACTGCTTTGAAGAGCACCGAAGGAAATCTCATATCGGTCCAATATCCTTGTGAGCGTATCACCGCGCTGAGTGGTATACACCCGGCTGCTGGCGGTATTGCCCATATTTGCCGGGGTATTGTTCATATTATTGTTGTTGTTCATGCCGTTTTCCTGCGCAGGGATGCAAAGCTGCATTCCAATTCGCAGATTGTAAGGATCCAATGTTGGGTTTGCTTTCATTAAAGCATCCAGCGTAATGTTGTAAGTTCTGGCAAGCATGTATAGTGTGTCGCCTGCTGCCACCGTATGGATCGTTCCCGAGCAAGCCGGCGCAGCTTCCGGAGTTCTGGATGGCTGCTGCATTGGAGTCTGGTTTGGTATATTCGGCGTTGGGATTGTGGGAACCGTCGGCATTGTGGGTCTGGGTGTTGATGGCATGCTTGGGGTGGCTGGCATCGAAGGCATCGAAGGCATCGATGGACTTCCCATTCCGGGCATATTCGGCATAGAAGGAATCGTTGGTGTTGACGGCATATTTGGCATGCTTGGTGTTGATGGCATGGATGGCCCCATGTTTGGCATAGTTGGCGTCATAGGAGACGTTGGTGTCATTGGAGTTCCAGGCATATTCGGCCCTGCCGGAGATGTGGGTGCGTTCGGCATAAATGGTGTTGGTCTCATGGGCATATTGGGCATAGATGGCATGGTTGGTGTCATCGGTGTCATCGGTGTCATCGGTGTCGCAGGCATGGATGGCATTGTCGGCGTCATGGGAGTGGTCGGCATATTGGGCATAGATGGCATCGATGGTATGGATGGCGTACCTGTGCCCGGCATTCCTGGCATAGAAGGTATTGTTGGAGCGCTTGGCATGGTTGGTGTCGTCGGCATAGCAGGGTTTCTCAGCGGATATGCCGGACTTCTTGACGGCAGAGAAGCGCTTTGACCTCTTGCAGTGGGAATGCAGAGTCTCATGCCCACTTGTAGCATGTAACAATCAACCTGGGGATTGGCGTTCATGATATCATCCAAAGTCAGTTTATATTGCTTCGCCAGCATGTAAAGCGTATCACCCGGTTTGACCGTATGAATGATTCCATTGCACACGCCGCTATGTTGTTCCGGTAATGACAAATGAGTCGGGATGCAGACCTGCTGTCCTATCTGCAGGTTATAAGGATTGACTCCGGGGTTGGCATAGAGGATATCTTCCAATAGTATGTTATATCGTTTTGCGAGCATGTAAAATGTATCTCCCGCCTGGATCGTGTATACCATACCGTCGCAAACCGGTGTTGGCATAGGCGCAGGAGCGGGTGTGGGCTTAGGAGTTGGTTTTGGCGTTGGCTTGGGCGTTGGTTTTGGTGCAGGTGCTGGAGGGGTAGGTCTTGGCGTCGGAGCCGGTGCTGGTGTTGGAGCCGGAGTCGGTGCTGGTGCTGGTGCTGGAGTAGGTCTTGGTGCCGGAGCCGGAGCCGGGGTAGGTCTTGGTGCCGGTTTTGGAGCCGGGGTTGGTTTGGGAGTCGGCTTCGGCGCGGGTGTTGGAGCTGGAGTCGGTTTTGGTGCAGGTGCCGGAGCCGGGCAAGGAGGACAGGGTATTGGTGCCGGGCATGGCGGGCATGGGGCCGGGGCTGGACACGTGACGGGCTCCGGACAGGACGGGCATGGTGGCGGAGCTGGGCACGGAGCAGGAATTTCAATTTCCATTTCGATTTCCATCTCCATTTCCGGCATGATCATCATCGGCGGAGCAGGGCAAGTCATCTCCGGCATAGTCATCGGTGGCGGTGCAGGGCAAGTCATTTCCGGCATGGTCATTGGTGTTTCCTTCGGGCAAGTCATTTCCGGCATGGTCATGTCGTCAAGACACATTTCCGGCATGGTAATCATCTCAGGACTCGTCATTTCCGGGTTCTGGAAACCGCAATCAGAGCGCCGCCCCGGAATACAGATTTTCTGTCCATATCGAAGATTGTAGGGGTTAAGTATTTGATTCGCCTCCATTAGCATTGCTACGGAAACTCCGTATTTTTGCGAAATGGAATAGAGGGTATCCCCGGATTTTACCGTGTATACCTCTACACATACGTATTCTGTTGGGAGGCTTGGCGCTTGTGGAAATTTAGGGCTCATACAATTATTGTGAACCATAACTTAAAAATCACCTCTCGTTCAAATTTTACTATCATATTATTTTAAAGTAAGTGGATTATGTGATAAAATATTGGAATAAAGGACAGGCTACCTGAGCTTGCTGAAGCTTGGGCGAAAGGAGTTAAGAATGAGTAAAATAAATCTGGACATCCTGATTTTATATAATAACATCAGAAGCGATATGCTAGTTCAGGCAGCGGTTAAAATATTTAATGAATTTGATTACCATGAATATATTTCCTACATGGAGGCCGAATATTATCAGATTCAGAGAGGGCTTCTTGAAACGGCAGACGATGCAGGGATTGAAGGCACTTATTGGCAAAATTATATTTGCAGATTGATAGCCGAAAGTGAGAACCGATTCAGCTTATTATCGGAAAAGGGTCACATTGACGAGAATATTCGCGCGTTGGCTCTCCGTGAAACCGATGTGCTAAAAAAACTGTACCAACTTGAATGGGAAAGAGTAGGGAAGATTTTTCTTGACTCGGATACTGCGGTTTGCACCATGAAAATGACGGGAAAGAGCAGACCGGGAACAAACCGTAATGTATTAAAGGACGCGCTTGAACAGAGTGATCAGCAAGCGACGGTTGAAGGACTTCGGGCGTATTATGAAAAGTATGGCTGTGGTATCTTTGAAAGCTATCAGGCATTTGTATGGGATGATGGTCTCGTAGGTGTCAGAAACTACGACAAAATTACGTTCGAGCAGTTAGTGGGATATGACAGGCAGAAGGAAGCACTCATTGAAAACACGGAGTTCTTCATAAAAAACTACAAAGCCAATAACGTATTGCTGAGCGGTGACCGGGGGACCGGAAAATCTTCCTGCGTAAAAGCGCTTTTAAACAGATTTGCCAGTGACAAATTGAAGTTGATTTCACTGAATAAGAACAATGTGGATCATCTTTATCGTATTATTGAAATGACGGCGGATCGAGGGTGTAAATTTATTATTTTTATCGATGATCTTTCCTTTGATGAGACGGAGCTTGGCTATAAACACTTTAAATCCGTCATTGACGGAGGCGTGGAGGCACAGCCTTCTAATATTCTGATCTATGTAACCTCGAACCGAAGAAATATCATTAAAGAGACTTGGTGGGACAGGGGGGACAACGGCGAAGTTCATGGCAACGATGGAATGCAGGAACGGCTCTCTCTTGCTGACCGATTTGGACTGGTTATTACCTACACATCGCCGGATAAAAAAGAATATCTTGAAATCGTTAGAGGGTTGGCGCTTCAGGAAGGGCTTTCTGTTAGCGAAGAAGTATTAACAGAGGAAGCCGTTCGCTGGGATGCGCGGCAGACCGGCAGATCCGGAAGATCGGCAAGGCAATTTGTAAATCATATTCACGCAAAAACGATGAATCGCGCCGATCAATAATAAAACAAAAGGAGAAATGAGATTGAGATTAATACGTAGCAACCCACTTGCGGTGTTTTTTCTTCTATACATGGCATATCAGTCATTTATGAGCGGACAATTTGATAACCCTTCAAGCTGGTTTATGACAAAACTATATCTTTTACCTGCAATTCTGATTGGCCTTTCTTTCCACGAGTTCGCCCATGCAGCAGCGGCGTACGCATTGGGAGATCAAACTCCAAAGCTTCAGGGCAGAGTCACCATCAATCCAATTGCCCATGTAGATCCCTTTGGATTCATTGCGCTGATTTTTATCGGCTTTGGTTGGGGAAGACCAGTGCAGGTAAATCCTATGAACTTTAAAAATATGAGAAGAGATGGGATCATCGTCGATCTGGCAGGAGTCACAATGAATTTTATACTTGCAATCCTCTTTGCAGGTGTATTCAAATTATTAATTCTATGGAATCCGGCATTTATGGGAACGTATATGGGAAGTGTAATCGTCGAATTGATCTACAATATTATCATGATCAATATCGTTCTGATGCTGTTCAACTTGCTCCCAGTGCCACCCCTTGACGGTTTCGGCATCATAACAGAAGTTTTTGATCTCCGCAAAAGATCGTTTTATTATCAGCTTTATAATAATGGATTTGTAATACTGCTGCTGCTGATGATGTTTGATATAACAGAAAAGGTTTTGGTGCCTGCGGTAAGCTTTGTTTTGAGATTTGTTTTTAGTATCTATGGATTAGCTTAAGCCTTCCGCGGTCACCTGTGCGCACGCTCCATAGCAGCGGTGCATCCTTTGGCCGGGAAAGAACGATGAAATTAGCACTCTTTATATGAGAGTGCTAATTTTTATGTTTAAATCAGGAGGCTGGTGGTATATAATGAAAGTAATCCATGTAGAATAACGAGGGGGTGTTTCTATGAATTTCGAGAAATTTACACAAAACGCGCAGTCAGCAGTAATGGACTGCCAAAATATAGGGGTACAGGAAGGGCATCAACAGTTGGACGGTGAACACTTGCATCTGGCGTTGATGCTGCAGCAGGATGGTTTGATTCCGAAGCTCATCAATTTAATGGAAGCAAACAGCGGGGAGATTGCCTCTGAGCTTCAGGGGGAATTAGATCGGCTTCCAAAGGTTCAGGGCGGAAACGATAATATGTATTCGTCCAGAAGGTTGAATCAGCTGCTGCTTCGAGCAGAGAAGATTGCGTCTGATTTTAAGGACGAGTATACCAGTGTAGAACATTTGTATCTTGCACTTCTGGAAGAAAAGAATACGCCATCCAGCCGTATCTTCAGAAAGTACAATATTACCAAAGAGGGATTCCTGCAGGCACTGTCCAAAGTTAGGGGAAATCAGAGAGTTACAAGTCAAAACCCAGAGGATAATTACGAGGCTCTGAACAAATACGGAAGAGACTTGGTTGAACTGGCTGCCCAAGGAAAGCTGGATCCTGTCATAGGCAGGGACTCCGAGATCCGTCATACCATACAGATTTTATCCAGAAGAACCAAGAACAATCCGGTGCTCATCGGCGAGCCTGGTGTGGGCAAAACTGCCGTTGTAGAGGGGCTTGCACAGAGAATTTTAAACGGAGATGTGCCGGAAGGACTGAAGGACAAGACGATCTATGCGCTGGATATGGGGGCGCTTATCGCAGGGGCAAAATTTAGAGGAGAATTCGAAGAGCGGCTGAAGTCGGTTCTGAATGAGATTGAGAAGTCCGAAGGAAGAATTATCCTGTTCATCGATGAAATACACAATATTGTAGGTGCAGGCAAAGCGGAAGGTTCCATGGATGCGGGGAATCTGCTGAAGCCCAAATTAGCCAGGGGAGAGCTTCATTGTATCGGAGCGACAACCCTGGATGAATACCGGAAAAATATTGAGAAAGACGCGGCGCTGGAACGGAGATTCCAAAAAATTCTTGTGGATCAGCCTACGGTGGAAGATACTATATCAATATTACGTGGTTTAAAGGAGCGTTTTGAAATTCATCATGGTGTCAGAATAACGGATCATGCACTAATTGCCTGCGCAACACTTTCGGAACGATATATTAGTGATCGTTTCCTGCCGGATAAGGCGATTGATCTTATGGATGAGGCGGCTTCGAAAATTCGTACAGAGATTGACAGCATGCCTGCAGAGCTGGATGAGATTGCACGAAAGATAATGCAGCTGGAAATTGAAAAACAGGCACTTGGTAAGGAGACAGACAGTGGCTCAAAAGTCAGATTAGAGCACATTGAAAGAGAGCTTTCGGAACTGAAGGAAGAGAATTCAGCCATGAGAGCACAGTGGGAAAATGAAAAGAAGTCGATCACGGATCTGAAGGGTACCAAGCAGCAGATCGAGGATGTGAAGCTTCAAATTGAAGATGCAGAACGAAAATATGATTTAGAAAAGCTTGCAAAACTGAAATACGGAACCCTTCCGGAACTTGAGAAACGATTGGCAGCTGAAATGGAGCTAAACGAAGGAGCAAAAGAGAAACGGCTGCTGAAAGAAGAGGTTACGGAAGAGGAAATCGCTGAGGTGGTCTCCAACTGGACTGGGATTCCTGTCAGTAAGCTGGTTGAAGCAGAGAAGGAAAAACTTCTCCGTCTGGGAGAAGTTCTTCATCAAAGGGTAATCGGGCAGGAGGATGCAGTTACAGCTGTCTCAGAGGCAGTTCTGCGGGCAAGAGCCGGCCTGAAAGATG
>JAQSXD010000004.1 GCA_029266295.1 Bacillota bacterium
CGTTCAGCCAAATCTCTTGTAATCTCAATGTGCTGCTTCTGATCATTTCCAACAGGAACCACATCGGTATCGTAAAGAAGGATGTCTGCTGCCATGAGAATCGGGTAGGTGAACAGGCCTGTTGGCGCTGATTCGCTGTCCCTGCTTTTCTGTTTAAACTGTGTCATTCTCGACAACTCCCCTGTATAGGAGTTGCAAGTTAGGATCCAGGAAAGCTCCGTATGACCGGGTACCATGGATTGTACAAAAATAATAGATTTCTTCGGGTCAAGCCCAACTGCAAGATAGAGCGCCGCCACGTCCAGAATGTTTTTTCTGAGTACCTTTGGATCCTGGGGAAGAGTAATGGAATGAAGGTCTACAATACAATAAATGCAGTTGTTTTCATCTTGCAGCTCAACAAACTGCTTTAGTGCGCCCAGATAATTTCCAATGTGGATATTGCCCGTAGGCTGTACTCCTGAAAAAACACGTTTCATAGCTGATCTCCTTTGTTTCCGATGCCTATTTTATGCTTGCTCTTATGTTTATGCTCTCTTTTTATGTTGATTATGCATCTGCCATTCCTTTTTAAGCTCTTACGGCAGTCTTAAATTTCTCTCTGATCTTTTTTTCAAGCCTGGATATGGTCATCTGCGATACACCCATTTCCTGAGCGATATCCTGCTGTGTTTCGTTTTTAAAGAATCTCCTTTTAAAGATATCCTGTTCTTTATCAGACAGCTCCATTAATACACTCTTGATTAACTCGGCATTTTCAAAACTTTTATAACCATGTTCTTCTCTGCCGGTATATTTTTCAAGAACAGCGCCTTCCCCTTCTTCACCGCCCTCATCAAAGGTCTGGTTTAAAGAGTATGTACTGTAAGCTTGTCCGCCTTCCATGGCTTCCAAAATATCTTCTTCAGAATAGCCGAGATGCTGGGCAAGTTCCGAAACTGTCGGTACCCGATTCAGCTTTCCGTACAGGAATTCCTTGGCAGGGGAGATCTGTGCAGATATTTCCTTTAGTCTTCTTGGTACTTTTACAGCCCAGCCTTTATCTCTAAAATATCGTTTGATTTCACCGATGATCGTAGGGGTGGCAAAGCTTGTAAACTCAAATCCTTTGGAGGTATCATATCTTTCTACAGCAAAAACCAGGGCCATGGAGCCTACTTGATACAAATCTTCATATTCCACGCCCTTGTTTAAATATTTTTTTATTAATATATCAACGATATAAAGGTACCTTTCGACGATCTCGTTGCGAAGTTCCTTGCTTCCAGTTTCACGATACCTCTCGAAAAGCTCCTTGTTGCTGATTTCTTCTGAGGTCATGTCCTCTCCCCACTATATTCGATTTAAATACTTCACCATTTTGATGCTGGTACCTAAACCTAATTCGGAAAATATATCCACTTCATCCATGAGTGCTTTGATAATGAAGATGCCAAGACCGCCTTCCTTGGGTTGTTCTATTGCGGGAATCTGATATTTAGCCAGGTCATATCCACCTGCACGATCCATTACAGAGATAATAATTCTTCCATCTCCAAGTTCGCAGGCCACCTCATAAATACGTTCACATTCCGGTTTGCAATGACACACCACATTGGTACATGCCTCGGATACTGCTACCTTAATATCCTCTACAGCCTCAATATCAAACCCAGCACAATTGGCGAGGGAAGATACCGCCAATCTCACCGTACCGACATATTCGGGCTTTCCAGGGACTGAAAATTTCAATATATCCGTCATTTTCCTCTCCTCTTTCTAGTGGTTTTTATATTGTTCCCAAATGAAAACATAGATTTATTTGGGAACAATACGATACTATTAAACTAGTATCAAATCTCCGAACAAAGTATCCTGTCAAGATTCGTAATATTGAGCAGCTTTTTAATATTATCCTTTGGATTAATCAAGGTGATTCGGTTTTTGCTTTCCTGCATTCTGCCGAAGGCGCCAATAATCACGCCAAGACCGGTGCTGTCTATGTAAGTCAGCTCGTCAAGGCGAAGAAGAATATCTGCTTTGACTTCCTGATAGGCACCGTCCAGTACTTCCCGCAGCTGAGGAGCGGTAGAAATATCTACCTCTCCCTTGGCTGTTAGCTCCCATTGTCCCAAATTCTTATTATAACTACTCTGCAGCTGTAATGACATTCCTACTTCCTCCTCAATGTATACCCTAAGCAAGAGGCTTTAAACTTTTATTCCGTATCAAGTGTTATCTGTGTAGGCTCTTCCTTTTTCTCCTCAGTTGATTCCACTTCGTCCTCATTGTTTTCTTCGTCATCATCTTCCCTGATGACTTTGGCCATAGAAATAATATTGGCAGCTTCTTCCACCCTCATAATCTTTACGCCCTGCGTTGCTCTTCCGAGTCTTGAAACCGCTCCGGCCTTGATTCTGATGATGATGCCATCGGAGTTGATGAGAAGAATCTCATCGTTGTCATTGACCACCATAGCGCCAATTAACTCTCCGGTCTTTTTAAATTTACCCTTGTCATAGGTAAGGAGTCCCTTACCTCCACGGGTCTGAACTTTATATTCTCCCACAGATGTTCTTTTTCCGTAGCCATTTTTGGTAACAACCAGCAGTTCTTCATTTTCTTCTGCAAGCTCCATAGCGACTACTTCATCGCCTTTTTCCAGCTTGATGGCTCTAACGCCTCCAGCGATTCTGCCCATCGTTCTCACATCTTCTTCTGAGAAGCAGATGCACTTGCCAAACTTTGTTACAATAATCACGTTGCTGGTTCCCGTTGTCTGCTTGATCCCGATAAGTTCATCATGGTCTTTCAGGTTGATGGCGATGAGGCCGGTCTTCCTGTTGGTATCAAACTGGGACAGAGCTGTCTTCTTGATGGTGCCTTCCTTGGTTACTGCAATGAGGAATTTGTCTTCGCCAAAGTCCTGAATCGGGATGACTGCAGTGATTCTTTCACGCTGCATTAAGTTCAGGAAATTGACCGCAGGCGTTCCCTTTGCAGTCCGCTGGGCTTCCGGAATTTCATATGCCTTTATTTTATGCGCTTTCCCCGTGTTTGTAAAGAACATTAAATAGTCATGGGTAGATGTCATAATCAAATTCTTAACAAAGTCATTTTCACGGGTTGTAAGGCCTGTGACGCCTTTTCCGCCTCGTTTTTGTGTCTTGTAGGTATCGGCGGGAATTCTTTTGATATATCCAAGGTGGGTGAGGGTAACTGCTACCTTACCTTCCTGAATCATATCTTCCTCATCGATATCTTCCGCATCAGACTGTATATCAGTCCTTCTCTTATCTCCGAATTTCTTCTTGACCTCAAGAAGCTCATCTTTGATAATGGTCATCAACAGGCTTTCATCTGATAAAACTCGTTTGAACCAGGCGATCTGCTCCATCAATTCATTATATTCATTTTCGATTTTTTCGCGCTCCAGGCCCTGCAATCTGGCAAGTCTCATATCCAAAATTGCCTGTGCCTGAATCTCGCTGAGTCCAAACCGCTCCATCAAACGCGGCTTTGCATCATTATAACTTTCTCTGATGGTTCGGATTACCTCATCGATATGATCTAGTGCGATCCTTAAACCTTCTAAAATGTGTGCTCTTTCTTCTGCTTTTCGAAGATCATAAATGGTTCTTCTTGTGACAACATCTTTCTGGTGCCTTATATATTCCGTCAGCATGTCGCGAAGATTCAGAAGCTTCGGCTGTCCGTCAACCAGAGCGATCATGATCATGCTGTAGGTATCTTGAAGCTGGGTATGCTTATAGAGCCGGTTCATTATAATCTGCGGATTTGCGTCTCTTTTCAGCTCGATGACGATACGCATACCGTTTCGATCGGATTCGTCTCTGATATCAGAAATGTTATCCAAACGCTTTTCTCTGACCAGCTCTGCGATCTTTTCAATGACCCTTGCTTTATTGACTTGGTAAGGGATTTCTGTGAAAATAATCTGCTGTTTTCCCTTAGTGGTCTCTTCTATTTCCGCCTTGGATCTTACGGTTACTTTACCTTGTCCGGTCCGGTAAGCCTCTTTTGAGGCGTTTCTTCCCATGATAATTGCTCCCGTAGGAAAATCAGGAGCCTTCACGATTTTAATTAAATCTTCGATATCCACTTCGGGATCGTCGATGATTTTTACAGTGGCGTCAATAACATCACTTAAATTATGGGGCGGTATAGAGGTTGCCATACCTACGGCAATACCGTTTGATCCATTCACCAGAAGATTCGGGAATCGAGCGGGAAGAACGACAGGCTCTTTTTCTTCCTCATCAAAGTTCGGCATAAAATCAACGGTTTCTTTATCAATATCACGGAGCATTTGAAGAGCAAAGGGCGTCATTCTTGCTTCCGTATAACGCATTGCCGCAGCACCGTCTCCGTCTACCGATCCGAAATTTCCATGGCCGTCCACCAAAGGATAGCGAATGGAAAAATCCTGAGCCATTCGAACCATGGCATCATAGATAGAGGAATCTCCGTGAGGATGGTATTTACCCATTACTTCACCGACGATACGGGCAGATTTTTTATGCGGCTTGTCCGGGGTAACCCCCAGCTCACTCATTCCAAAGAGAATTCTTCTGTGTACCGGTTTTAGCCCATCTCTCACATCCGGAAGGGCTCTTCCTACAATTACGCTCATGGCATAATCGATATAGGAGTTCTTCATTTCATCGTGGATCTCATGCTGTATTAGTTTTACATCATCCAAAAAGCTTGTCATTCTCATCCACCTCCTATATATCTATCGTCGCATATTTTGCGTTATCTTCAATAAATTTCTTTCTCGGCGGAACCTTGTCACCCATGAGTGTGGTAAATATCTCATCAGCAGCAGTCATATCATCAATGGTGACCTGGATCAGGGTTCTGCTATTATAATCCATGGTTGTTTCCCATAGCTGATGGAAGTCCATTTCTCCCAGACCTTTGTATCTCTGAATCCCTGCTTTTCCAGGTTTATCAGCAAGCTCAGCCATCAATTTTTCCTGTTCTCGTTCTGAATAAGTGTAATAAACCTCTTTGCCTTTTTTGGTCTGGAAAAGAGGTGGCTGGGCAATATAGACATAACCTCCCTCGATGAGGGGAGTCATATACCGATAGAAGAAGGTGAGCAGCAAGGTACGAATATGCGCTCCGTCCACGTCAGCATCGGTCATGATGATAATTTTATGATATCTCAGCTTTTCTTCGTTAAAATCAGAGCCGATATTACAGCCAAAGGCTGTGATCATGTTCTTGATTTCGTCAGAATTCAGTATTTTATCCAGTCTAGCCTTTTCTACGTTGAGAATCTTACCTCGCAGCGGAAGAATTGCTTGTCTTTTTCTGTCACGACCCGATTTTGCGGAACCGCCGGCGGAATCTCCCTCTACCAGGAAGATTTCAGAGAGGGCAGGATCTTTCTCTGAACAGTCTGCCAGCTTACCCGGCAGGGTAAGGCCGTCCAGTACGCCCTTTCTTCTCGTCATTTCTCTTGCTTTTCTTGCTGCTTCTCTTGCTCTTGCAGCTCTTAAGCATTTATCTAGTATAATTCTAGCCTGATTTGGATTTTCTTCCAAAAATGCAGTTAGATTTTCATTTGTGCTGGTTTCAACAAACCCTCTGATTTCACTGTTTCCAAGCTTTGCCTTTGTCTGCCCTTCAAACTGAGGTGACGTGAGCTTAACGGAAACTACAGCAGTGAGACCTTCTCTGATGTCTTCACCGGAGAGGGCTTCTTCATTTTCTTTAATAAATTTATTTTTTCTTGCATAATCGTTGAATACTCTGGTCAAAGCGGACTTAAACCCGATCATATGGGTACCGCCCTCACTGGTATTGATATTGTTGGCATAGGAAAGTATGAGTTCATTGTAGCGGTCCGTATACTGCATCGCAACCTCTACTTCATAATCCTCACCCTTTTTTAATTCAAAATAGATGACATCAGGATGAATCACTTCTTTGTTCTTGTTTTGATACTTAACAAATTCCTTGATGCCGCCTTCATAGTGGAATACTTCTGTTTTTTTCTGGCCCTCTCGGTCATCCTTTAAGGTGATTTTGATCCCCTTGTTCAGAAAAGCCATTTCTCTGAGACGATGCTCCAGAGTACCATAATTGAATTCCAGTTCCTCAAAAATTTCACCATCGGGTTTAAACATGGTCTTTGATCCGTTTTTTCTGGATTCGCCGATTTCAACGAGAGGAGTTTGAGTTTTACCCCTGGAATACGTTTGCTTATAAATTTTGCCGTTTCTCTTAATTTCAACTTCCATAACTTCGGAGAGGGCATTTACAACGGATGCACCTACACCGTGAAGTCCTCCGGAGACCTTGTAACCTCCGCCTCCGAATTTTCCGCCGGCATGAAGTACTGTATGGATTACCTCAACCGCTGGAATATTCAGCTTTGGATGAAGGTCAACGGGCATTCCTCGGCCGTCATCTTCTACTACGATGGAATTATCATTCTGTATGGTAATGTTGATATTTTTACAATAGCCGGCCAGCGCTTCGTCGATACTGTTATCAACTACTTCGTATACTAAATGGTGTAGCCCTCTGGGTCCAGTGCTGCCGATATACATCCCCGGTCTTTTTCGTACAGCCTCCAGCCCTTCCAAGACCTGAATTTGTTCCGCATTATACTGCTGCTGTTTTACATCCGCACTCATTCTTTTTCATCACCTCATGCTTCTTGTTAATTTTCGAAGGAAATGATTAATAAAAGGTGCGCAGTAGGTTAACGAACCATCTGTGCGCCTGATATTCATCAGCGTTTCCCTTACATAGGAAATCTATCGAACAATATAAAAAAGTTCAAATATGACACTTTTTTACGTTGTTCAACAGACTTTTCGCCTTTCAGACCTCATAGCGAACCACAATATATTGTATAACAAAAAAATCGATTTTACAAGTTTTTTGTGTCGAAAGGACTTTTTAATATAAAAACACCGTTTTAGAGGATGTAAAGCGATGTTTTAAAGTAATAAACAGCTATACAATTTTTAATATATATCAATTACTATATTATTTCACTGTTTTAATTTTTCTACTCTGCCGCTCTCCACAAGGAAGGTTTCTCCCTCGGGCAAGCGCCTTTTTACATCCTCATTCAATTCTGCTGTCGTAATGAAAAGCTGAACATCGCTAAGAGAATTAATCAAATAATTCTGCCGATCCCCATCCAGTTCCGAAAGAACATCGTCCAAAAGAAGAATAGGGGAGACCCCGGTTTCTTCCTCAATCAAACGAATTTCAGCCAGCTTTAGGGAAAGGGCCGCAGTACGCTGCTGACCCTGTGAACCAAAATGCCGAATATCTATGCCATCTACACAAAGCTTTAAGTCATCTTTATGGGGACCTGATAACGTTGTTCTTCTCGCAAAATCCTGTTTAACATTTTTAGTGAGAGTTTTTCTCAGCATTTCTCTTTGATCATCATAGCTTTCGAGAATTTCAACGTTTCCCTCATATGAAATTTCGAGTGCTTCCTTGCCTCCGGTGATACCCAGGCTGATTTCTTTGCTGATACGGTTAAGTTTTTCGATGAATTTTTTCCGTTCCTGAATCACCTTGGCGCCGTATTCCGCAAGACTTTCATCCCATACTGCAATGATATCTTCCCTCAAATCCGACTGTTTTAGCAAACTGTTTCGCTGCTGCAGAATTTTTTTATATCTCCCAAGGTTTCGGTAATAGATCGGCTTCAGCTGACACAGTTCTCTATCGATGAATTTTCTTCGTTTTTCCGGCTCATCCTTAACGATTTTCAAATCTTCGGGAGAAAACACCACCATATAGACGTTTTCCAAAAGCTCAATATTTTTTGATGTCTTAACACCATTGATTTTCGTAGTTTTTCCGTCGCCGCTGATGATGATTTCTATTTCAAGTTCTCTATCATCTTTTACAGAAATACTTTTTGCTTTGCAAAAATCCTTCTGAAATCCCATCATATCGTGATCCCGGCTGGTCCGAAAGGACTTTCCCAGGGACATAATGTATAGACTCTCCAAAAGATTTGTCTTACCCTGGGCGTTTTTGCCGGTGATGATATTGACTTTTTTGTGAAAGTCGACGACTGCCTCTTCGTAATTTCTGAAGTTTTTTAGTTCAATACGTTTTAAATACATGAATGATCCCTAATTCGAGGAAATTCTTACAGGAAGCACTAAATACTCGTAAGCATTTCCTTCCACAGGCTTGATGAGGCAAGGGCTGACGCTGGTATTGAATTCCATTGCAATACTATCATCAGAAACAGCCTTCAGTACATCAAGCAGATACTTGGAATTGAAGCCGATATCAAGGTCTGCACCTTCTTTTTCCACAAAGACCTCTTCCTTTACGTTTCCTTCTTCGGAACGAGAGGTGATGATGATCTTATCTCTGAAAATGGAAAGCTTGATCAGATTATTCTTGCCTTCCTTTGCCAGGAGAGAAGCTCTTTCAATACTGTTTAAGAGTTCGGATCTGCTCACGATGATTCTGGATTTATGTTCTTTCGGGAGAATATCGTTGTATTTGATAAAATCACCTTCTAAAAGGCGAAGCATAATCTTCGTTTCATCCAGTAAAAAGACAGCCTTTTTATCATCCAATATGAAGATGATTTCTTTGCCATCTTCGTTCTCTGAGATGATTTTATTGATCTCGTTTAAGATTCTAGCTGTGATAATGATCTTTTTCTTTTCTTCGTTTTTCATGATTTCTCTGGTAATGGCCATACGAAAACCGTCAAGTGCCACCATATTCAGAGATGCTTCCTCCATTTCGATGAGAACACCTACGATAATTCCTTTGGATTCATCAATACTGGCAGCAAAGGAAGTTTTTTTGATCATTTCCTTTAGAATTTCTTTATCCAAAGAGAGTTGTTTATCTGTATTAATTTCTCCTATGTTAGGAAATTCATCGGATGGCTGACCAACGATGGTGAATTCGGAAGAAAGGCAACGAATCGCGATGGTGTTATTTTCCTGCTCCTCAATTTGTATTTCAGCATTTGGAAGTTTTCTGATAATATCGCTGAAAAGTCTTGCGGAGACCACGACGGAGCCAGGTTCTTCTGCTGCGATCTCTATTTTCTTCTCTATACTAAGATCAAGGTCGGATGCGGAGAGGGTCAATGTATTATTTTCATTCACTTCTAAAAGGATCCCTTTTAAGATCGGAATGGTGGTTCTTGAGGTGACTGCTTTAGAAACAGTATTTAAAGCCTTTGATAAGGATTGTTGACTACAGGAAAACTTCATGGGGATTCCTCCTTTTTCTTATATCTTTTTTTAGTAATAATAGTCGTAGGGCCTGTGGATTTGTGGATAACTTCTGTGGATAAGTAAATTTCAATATCCGTGGAAAATATTTGCTTGTTGATAAGTCGGAAAAGTTTCGGGAGCCATTGTGTGCTTTTTTGAAGCCAGGAGCAGCTAGTCCAGGGTTTTTAGTCCTCTTTGATGGTTTGTTGAAGCTCCTTAACAACTGCTCTGAGTGATTCGTTAATCTTTAGCTCTTTTGAAATCTTATCACAAGCGTGAAGGACCGTGGTATGGTCTCTTTTCCCAAAGGATTCACCTATTTTAGGTAAAGATAGATCGGTCATATCTCTGCAGATATACATTGCGATCTGCCTTGGAAAAGCAAGATCTCTGGAACGCTTTGCTGATTCAAGGTCAACTTGCTTGATATTGAAGTGCTTGCAGATGTGTTTTTTTACAAGCTCAGGGGTTACCGGTCTGTCTTTTGATGAGAAGACATCTTTCAAAACTTCCTTTGCAAGTTCCCGGTTAATTTTCTGATTCGTCAGGTTTGCATAGGCAATTACACGGATGAAAGCGCCCTCAAGCTCACGGATGTTGGATTGAATTTTTTCAGCGATAACGCCGATGACCTCAATTAGAGCATCGGTGGTTTCAAGGCCTTCCAGTTCTGATTTATTTCTAAGAATCGCAACCCTTGTTTCATAATCAGGTGCCTGAATATCTGCGATAAGACCCCATTCAAAACGAGAACGAAGTCGTTCCTCCAGAGTATTGATCTCTTTTGGAGGGCGGTCACTGGAAATGATGATCTGTTTATTTGCTTCGTATAGGGTATTAAAGGTGTGGAATATTTCTTCCTGGGTTCTTTCTTTTTTCTCAATAAACTGAATATCGTCGATCAGAAGCACGTCAATGCTTCTGTATTTATTTCTGAATTCAACATTTTTATCTTCCCGGATTGCTTTAATCAGTTCATTTGTAAACATTTCCGAAGAGACATAAAGAACCTTTGATCTCGGATTTTGCTGCAGAATATAATGGCCGATGGCATGCATCAGATGGGTTTTCCCCAGACCGGCGCCGCCATAAATAAACAGCGGGTTATAAGCCTTGGAAGGAGATTCCGCTACTGCAAGGGAGGCTGCATGAGCAAAACGATTGTTATTTCCGATAACAAAGGTATTAAAAATATATTTTGGATTCAGGTAAAGTTCGTCGGTAAAATTCAATTCTTCCTGATTTACTGTGGGTTCTTCTGAATAAACGAAGACTACTTTCAGCTTCTTTCCGAAGGCTTCCTTCACAGCATTTTCAATGATTGTGATGTATCTTCCTTCCAGGATAGACTTGGCCATATCATTATAAAGGGAAAGATACAGCTTGTTTTCTTTTTCATCCACCTTAACGGGAGTAAGCGGATAGACCCAAGTATCAAAGCTGACCGCAGTCAGCTCGGGTTTGAGAAGCTCTAAAGTTTTTTCCCAGTTTTCAATCAGATTTTTCATGTTGCAAGTTCCTTTATTGACCAGAATATGAACGAGGTGTTTCTCGCTGCATCGCATCGCTTGGAATAAAATTTATGATTCCGAAATTTTTTAGCTTAAAAATTATGACAGCATCCGAAATAATTGAAACTTATCTTGAGATGCTGCATCTTTGCTATGTAAAATTACGAATCTATCATAACAAATAAAGTTATCCACAGGCAATACCTAAAATAGAAAACGCTAAAAATATATTTTCCAGGAAGTTATCCACTATCTGTGGGTAACTTTGTGCAAAGTTTTCACAGGGACAACTATATATTGATTCAGGATGTGTTTTTAAGGTAATTAGGATGATTCTTCCTGATCATGGAAAGGATAAAATCGTTGACAGAAAAGTTCTTTAAATGTATAATTACAACGCAGTTATGCGCATATTGAAATTGAGATTGCGTGTGGTAATATTCCATAAGGAGGTGAGTTTAGTTATGAAACAGACGTTGCAGCCTAAGGTTAGACAGAGAGCTAAGGAACATGGCTTCAGAAAAAGAATGAGTACCAAGAACGGTAGAAATGTTCTGAAGAGAAGAAGAGCAAGAGGTAGAAAAAGTTTGACAGCATAGAGACCGCACAAGTGGTCTTTTTGTTTAGAGACCCGGTTTTTCTGCTGCCTGTAACCTTTTGTTTGGATGATGAAAATCGATGAATCAAAGATTCATGACTTTCTAGCTTAAATTCTGTCAATCGTGCTGAAGCGCTAGGCAGAATGTTAAGGGGATGCAAATGTTAAAACCAAACGTTTTGCGGAGAAAAAAGGACTTCTCAGCAATTTACAACAAGGGGAAATCCGTTGGCGAAAGGTATGTGGTTTTGTTTTGCAGGAAAAATGGCCTGCCTTATAACAGGACAGCCTTTCTGGCCAGTAAAAAAGTTGGAAATGCCGTCAAGCGCAACAGAGCGAGGCGGCTGATGAAAGAAAGCTACAGAGATTTAGGGGTAGACATGGACAAGGGCTATGATTTTATATGGATAGCCCGAAATACCATTGTAAATTTGAAATGTGCGGATGTGAAAAAATCTATGGAAGCCGCATCAAGAAAGTCCGGAACTCTGAAAAAGGGAAGAGGACAAACAGGTGATAGAGTTTGAAATGGATTATAATGCTTCTCATTAGAGGCTATCAAAAAGTAATATCACCATTGTTTCCGGCAAGCTGCCGGTTTTACCCAACGTGTTCGCAGTATTTTTTGCAAGCAGTGGAGAAATATGGAGCGATTAAGGGTAGTTTTCTTGGAATGAAACGAATTTTGAAATGTCACCCATTTCATCCCGGAGGCTATGATCCGCTGAAATGAGTAACAGGAGGATATTGAATGAACACAATCATAGGATTGGTAGCAGAACCGCTTGGTGTGCTGCTTAATTATTTATATAATTTTATAGATAATTATGCAATTACTCTGATCGTATTTACAGTTATCGTTAAGCTTTGCCTGTTTCCGCTTTATGCGGATCAGATAAAACATTCCGCTAGAATGGCGGATGTTCAGCCTAAGATACAGGCGCTTCAGAAAAAATACGCCAATGATAAGGAAATGCTCAACATCAAGATGATGGAGCTGTATAAAGAAGAAAAATTCAATCCGATGAGAGGCTGTCTACCGATGTTAATCCAGATGCCTATCATATTCGGTCTTTTTGCTCTTCTCAGAAACCCCACCGTCTATATCAAAAGCGAAGCGATGCTGATGGCGGTTCATGAAGCATTCGTCTGGATTCCTGATTTAAGTCAGCCTGATCCATGGATTTTACCGATTCTTGCAGGAATTGCAACCTTCATTTCTTTTTCACAGACCCAGCAGCAGAGTGTAGGTGGCGATAATTCCATGGCAGGTATGATGAAAATGATGCGTTACTTCTTCCCGATTATGATTGTCTGGATGGGAAGATCCTTCCCTGCTGGACTTACAATCTACTGGTTTATAGGATCTGTGATCCAGATCATCCAGACCATGGGACTCAACAGGTGGAAAAAGAAATTAACAGCAAAAAGCGAATAATTGATTTTGGAGGAATACAATATGGATTATTCAGAAAAATGGGGCAAGGATGTTGAAGAAGCAACCAGATTGGCCCTGATTGATTTAAGACTTACAGTGGACCAGGTCAATGTTATCGTTTTAGAAGAACCTACGAAAGGTTTTCTTGGACTCGGAGCAAAGCTGGCGAAAGTAAGAGTTGAGAGAAAGCCTGAAACATTTAAAGCGGAAGAAAAAAAGCAAGAAGAAAAAATTCAGAAGAGTACACCGTCCTATAAAACAGAACGCGTGGAAAGACCTGAACGAACAGATAGACCTGAAAGATCTGAAAGAATTGAAAGACCTGAAAGAATTGAAAAAACAGCGGTTCGTAGAGAGAACGACAGAGAAGAAAATGACAGAAGGCCGGAAAGACGCGAAAAAAGAACAGATCGCGTAAGACCAGGCGGCGAAACTACAATGGAAGGCAGTTTTTCTGTAAGAGAAAAGCCTGCCGATTTAGTTGAACTGCAGGATCATGTTTCTGAAATATTTTTGAAAGAAATCACTGAAAAGATGGGACTAAAGCTGAAGATAAAGGTCTTAGGGAATGACAGCTGCATCTACATTGATATGGACGGAAAAGATTCTGGAACCATCATTGGAAAAAGAGGTCAAACCCTTGATGCGATTCAATATCTTACAAGCCTAGTGGTTAATAAGGATAAAGAAAAGTATCTCAGAGTTGTGGTCGATGCTGAAAACTACAGAGAAAAAAGAGAAAGAACGCTGGAGCAGCTGGCAAACAGACTTTCTGATAAGGTGATAAAATCAAGAAAAAGTGTAAGATTGGAACCGATGAACCCCTATGAACGAAAGGTAATTCATGCTACACTTCAGTCAAACCCAAAAGTGACGACGAGAAGTGAAGGAGACGAACCTTATAGAAGGGTCATTATCGAACTTAAATAAGAGTGAAAAGCGGGCTGTCTTATTGATTAAGAGAGCCCTTTTCAATCCAGCAACGCGCTTCCGTGGGCATTCTCTTCGAAACCGCGTTTGTGAGCAGAGAGAAGGAATATTGATGGATGACACAATCGCAGCCATTGCCACCGCCTACGGCGAGGGTGGAATCGGCATTATAAGATTGAGCGGAGAAAAATCAAAAGAAATTCTGGATATCATTTTTGTTCCAAAGCAAAACGAGTACAAAGAGTCCATTGTTAATAGACGATTATACTATGGACACATTGTGGATCCTGCTTTGAAGCAGGTGATTGATGAGGTTTTGGTTGTCTATATGAAAGGTCCGCACACGTATACTGCAGAAGATGTGGTGGAGGTATATTGCCATGGCAGCATCGTTGCACTTCGAAAAACCTTGTCCTTGATTCTACAAATGGGTGCTCGCCTTGCTGAGAAGGGCGAATTTACAAAGCGGGCTTTTTTGAACGGAAGGCTTGATCTTTCACAAGCTGAAGCAGTGATCGATATTGTGCGGGCCAAAACCGATAAAACCTTCGATGTTGCACTTCGCCAAATGGAAGGAGACTTGTCGGTGCGCGTTCGTGAGATCCGGCAGGAGCTAATGGATTTGCTGGTGGATATCACAGTCAATCTGGATTATCCGGATGAAGATATTGAAATCTTAACCTATCAAAACCTATCGGAAAGTATATTGTTGATAAGCAATATGATCGGTACTCTCCAGGCTACTGCGGGTGCTGGAAGAATTATCAGAGAGGGCTTAAACGTTGCAATTATTGGGAAGCCAAACGTTGGGAAATCTTCTCTAATGAATGCTCTCTTACGGGAATCAAGAGCTATCGTGACGGAAATTCCCGGAACAACGAGGGATACGATTGAGGAAGTCATTAGTATCAAGGAGATCCCTGTAAAACTGACAGATACGGCAGGAATCAGAGAAACTGAGGATAAAATTGAAAAGATCGGGATTGAAAAGAGTAAAGAATCATTTAACCGAGCGGATCTTGTGGTTTTTATTCTTGATGGAAGCAAACCGATTGAAGCTGAGGATCTGTCAATCATCGAAAAATTGGAGGGCAGGAATGTTATCGTGCTGCTTAATAAAGAAGATCTTGGTATGGAAGTCAGCCATGATGAAATTAGTCAAATGCTGCCTGGTGCAACGGTGATCCGAAGCGCAGTAAAAAATGGTCAAGGGATTAGCGCACTGGAAGATGCCATCGAAAGACTTGTTTATGGGGGTAAAGTAAAGCAGGAGGATAGCCTGCTTGTCACCAATGTGAGACATATGGGGCTTCTTGAACAGGCTGCAGTTGCAATTAAGGATGCTGGAAGAATGGCAGAAAACGGAGAGGCACTTGACTTTATCGAAGTTGATGTAAGGCGCTGCTGGGAACTTCTAGGAGAAATTATAGGAGAATCTGTGACAGAAGATATCATTGATCAGGTATTTGCAAGGTTTTGCTTAGGGAAATGATATAATTAGAGGTGCGGACGAATATGAACTACTTTATTTTAGATGAATATGACGTGATTGTCATTGGTGCCGGGCATGCAGGCTGTGAGGCGGGGTTGGCCTGTGCACGGATGGGGCAGCGGACGCTCATGCTGTCCATCAACCTGGAAGCGGTGGCTATGATGGCCTGTAATCCCTCAATCGGAGGTACGGGAAAGGGACATTTGGTTCGCGAAATCGACGCATTGGGTGGAGAGATGGGAATTAATATCGATAAGTCCTTCATTCAGAGCAAGATGTTGAATACAGCAAAAGGACCAGCAGTTCATTCTCTGCGGGCACAGGCTGATAAATCCAGATATCACGAAGAGATGAAAAAGACCCTCGAACATCAGGAAAACCTGGATCTAAAACAGGGAGAAGCGGTTGATCTTTTGATGGAAGACAACGAGGTAAAAGGTGTTATCTTAAAGACGGGGGCTGCATACCGCAGCAAAGCTGTGATTTTAGCGACTGGAACCTTCCTGAGAGGGAAAATATTCATAGGCGAATGGTCCTACGAAAGCGGACCCAACGGTCTTGCACCATCTGTGGAGCTGGCTCAAAATCTACGGAATTATGGACTTTCCATGCGAAGATTTAAAACAGGAACCCCAGCGAGAGCTCTGGGGCGAACCCTAGATTATGATAAGATGTCAGAACAGCCTGGTGATGAGGAGATTGTACCCTTTTCCTTTATGAATGATCATTTTGAAATGGATCAGGTTTCGTGCTGGCTTACCTATACAAACGAGAAGACACATCAGGTAATTCGCGATAATTTTTCAAGATCTGCTTTGTTCGGCGGGCAAATAGAAGGCGTTGGACCCAGGTATTGCCCTTCCATCGAGGATAAAGTGAATCGTTTTTCCGATAAGGAGCGGCATCAGCTTTTTATTGAACCGGAGGGCCTGTCTACGGATGAAGTATACATTCAGGGAATGTCGTCCAGCTTGCCGGAAGACGTACAAATTGCTTTTTATCAAACCATACCCGGACTGGAACACTTAAAAATCGTGCGTCCGGCTTACGCCATAGAGTATGACAGCATCGATCCTTTGGAACTAAAAATGACCTTAGAGCATCGAAGCATTTCAAATTTATATTGCGCCGGTCAGTTCAACGGAAGTTCCGGATATGAGGAAGCTGCAGCGCAGGGTCTCATTGCAGGGATCAATGCTGCCCTAAAGCTAGCCGGGAAAGAACCCTTTATTCTGGATCGTTCGGAAGCGTATATCGGCGTATTGATTGACGACCTCGTTACCAAAGGAACGAACGAGCCTTATCGTATCATGACTTCAAGAGCTGAATATCGCCTGGTGCTCAGGCAAGACAATGCTGACCTGCGACTGACAGAGCGTTCCTATCAGATCGGACTTGCGAGTGAAGACAGATATCGTAGATTTATTGATATAAGAAACTCGGTGGAGAAAGAGCTAAAACGCCTGGAATCCAGTATGGTACTTCCAAGTCAGATCAACGGTTTTCTTGAAAAGAACGGAAGTACGCCGCTGCAGAATAAAATTTCTATGGCTGAGCTTATGAAACGGCCGGAGATGAATTATCAACTGCTTTCTGAAATTGATTTCGAACGGCCGGCTCTTTCAAAGCATGCGATCACTCAGCTGGAAGTGCAGATCAAGTATCAAGGTTATATTGTTAAGCAATTGCAGCAGATCGAGCGCTTTAAAAAATTGGAAAACAGAAAACTGCCGGAAGAGCTGGATTATGATTTGGTAGAAGGTCTGCGAATTGAGGCAAAACAAAAGCTGAATAAGCTGAAACCTGTTTCCCTTGGTCAGGACACTAGAATTTCAGGAGTCTCTCCAGCGGATATCAATGTATTGCTGATTTACCTTGAAAAACAGAAGCGAATAAGATAAATTGCAGATGAAACGAAAGAAGGAAAGAAATGAAGCAATTAATGGATGTACTGGAGGAAATGAATATTCCTTATGAACAGGGAATGATCGATCAATTTCAAAGGTATATGGAACTGATTCTTGAATGGAACGAGAAGGTTAACCTGACATCAATTACAGATCACACTGAGTTTATAATAAAGCATTACGTTGATTCTGTGGTTATCTGCAAATGCGCCCAGTTTCAGGACGCAAAGAAGATCATAGATATCGGAACCGGAGCCGGGTTCCCCGGCATTCCCCTTGCGATTCTCTATCCGGATAAAGAGTTTCTTTTACTGGATTCACTGAATAAAAGGATAAAGATAATACAAGAGCTGGCAGCAGAAATAGGACTTCAAAACGTGAGCTTTTGCCACGGCAGGGCGGAGGAGCTTGCACACAAAAAAGAGTATCGCGAGCGGTTCGACCTTTCTGTTTCAAGGGCCGTAGCAAATTTAGCCGTTCTTAGTGAGTACTGCCTTCCGTTTGTTCGTCTGGGAGGATGGTTTGCCGCATATAAAAGTGCTGCCGCCGATGAAGAAATTGAATCGTCAAAAAAAGCGGTCACTTTGCTGGGGGGCGAAATCAAAGAAAACTATCGTCCGAAAACAAATGGATTTGATTTAGATCATAGAATTTTAATGATCTACAAAAATAGAAAAACGTTAGCGAAATATCCGAGAAAAGCAGGAACTCCTGCGAAAGAGCCTCTGAAATGATGTTTTCAGGGGTTTTTTGTTGATGAAAACAGCCTTCACCTGGGACAAGCCTCCTGTTACTATGATAATAGAAGCGTTATCTTCGGCAGAGGGGGGAGTATCATGTTTTTAAAAAAATCAGATCAAATGGAAATACCTGTGGAGTTGATTTCTACAAATCCGGATCAGCCAAGGAAGGTATTTGAGGATAAAGAACTTTTGGAGCTATGTGATTCCATTCGTGAGTTTGGAGTCATTCAGCCTATCATAGTGAAAAGGGATCAAAAGGGAATCTATATCGTTATTGCCGGAGAGAGGCGTCTTCGGGCTGCATCTTTGGCAGGGCTCAAAAAGATTCCTGCAATTGTTAGAGATGCAGATGAAAAGGATTCTGCCCTGCTAGCGCTTGTGGAAAATGTTCAGCGTGAGAATTTAAATTATATAGAGGAAGCAGCGGCGTATAAGCGGCTAATGGATGATTATGGGCTAACCCAGACAGAAATTTCAAAACGAGTTGGGAAGCAACAGTCTACCATTTCTAACAAAATAAGAATTTTGTCACTTCCTGTCGATGTTCAACAGCTCCTTGCTGCTAACCAGCTTACGGAGCGTCATGCCCGAGCTTTGCTAAAAGTAACGGATGACAGAATCAGAAAATTGATTTTAGAGCGGATTGTAGAACATGGGCTCAATGTAAAGCAAACGGAGAAACTGATTGAAGATGTTATGACAAAGCACGAGGAAGAAAGGCGTAAAGGGGAGAAGCTAAGGTACATCAACTATCGGATTTACTTAAACACACTAAAGAAGGCATTTGCCAGCATTGCTGAGGTAGAAAAAAATGCAAAATACTATCAAGAAGATAAAGGGGACCACCTTGAAATAAGGATATTAATACCAAAAAAAGAAAATATAAACAACGCACTAGCCGCTGAGTGATGCATAACTTTTATTAATTAAAACATTGAAATGAAAAGGTTTTCGTGTTATGTTTCACGTGAAACCTTTTTTTAATTGAAAAAGATATGGTGTAAAAGATAATGTTAGTATATAATAAAGTGGTACTGGATAGATGAGGGTATTAAAAATCCAATTACAGTAGGAGGGCATTAGTTTGGGAAAGGCCATAGCAATATTCAATCAAAAAGGCGGAGTTGGGAAAACAACAACGAACATCAATTTGGCAGCTTGTCTTGCCTTGAAGGGCAAAAAAATATTAATTCTTGATATTGACCCCCAGGGGAATACAACGAGCGGAATGGGAATTTCTAAGAAGGGACTTGATAAAACAATGTATGAAGTCCTGATCAATGATGGACTAGAGCCAATTGATGCCATCATTCCCACACGAATCAAAAATCTCGATATCATACCGGCAAGTGTTCAGCTGGCTGGTGCTGAAATCGAACTGGTTCAGCTCGAAGGAAGAGAAAAACGGCTGAAGAAAGCCTTGGACAAAATAAAATCACAATATGACTACATATTTATAGACTGTCCGCCGTCTCTTGGTCTTTTGACCATCAATTCATTGACAGCAGTCGACAGCGTATTGATACCAATTCAGTGTGAATTCTACGCACTGGAAGGCGTAAGCCAGCTCATGAGCACAATCGAACTGGTGAAAAAGAGCATGAACACAAGCCTTGTGATTCAGGGTGTAATACTCAGCATGTTTGACGGCAGAACCAATCTGTCAATTCAAGTAGTAGAAGAAGTCAAGAAGTATTTTAAAGAAAAAGTTTACACAACTGTCATTCCAAGAAACGTAAGGTTAGCTGAGGCGCCGAGTTACGGCATGCCGATCACGGAGTACGATCCGAAATCCAAAGGAGCAGAGGCATACTTTGAGTTTGCTGAGGAGTTTCTGGAATTGGAAGGTGAGGATTAATGGCTGGACCTAAAGGAAGAGGACTTGGCAAAGGACTTGAAGCATTATTTAATGATGTAGAGATCAATGCTCACGATTCGGACAAAGGTGTTGACGGAATCTTGTTTATTGATATCAATCAGATTAAACCCAACTCAAAGCAGCCGAGAAAGAGCTTTCCAGATGAAAAAATAGAAGAACTGGCACGATCGATAGAAGTTCATGGAATTATTCAGCCAATTATGGTAAGACCGTCAGGAGAGGGCTATGAAATCATAGCCGGAGAAAGACGGTGGAGAGCAGCAAGGCGGGCGGCATTAAAGCAGGTACCGTGCATTATAAGAGAACTTACCGAAGAGCAGAATATGCTCGTTGCTATTATTGAAAATATGCAGCGTGAAGATCTGAACCCAATGGAAGAGGCAGAGGCGTTGAATCAGATGATTACAACCTTTGGATTAACACAGGAGGAAGTGTCCAGAAGTGTTGGAAAGAGCAGACCATATATCACGAACTCCCTTCGACTTTTAAAGCTGCCGGAAGGGGTAAGAGATCTGGTAGTCCAAGGAGAACTATCAAATGGTCATGCAAGAGCGCTTGTATCAGTCAAAGATGAACGGAAGCAGATGGAACTGGCAAATCGGGCTGCGCAGGACGGTTTATCCGTTAGGGAGATCGAAGCCCTCGCAAACCGTGAGAACGAGGGACCCATCAAAAAAGTCACAAAAGCAAAAGCTCGGGGAAAAAACCGTGAACTCACTGATCTTGAAGAAGAATTGAAAAATGCTCTTGGCACTAAAGTCGCCATCAATCATGGATCAAGAAAAGGTAAAATAGAAATTGAATATTACAGCAGGGATGAATTAGAAAGACTTCTTGAACTGTTGTTGAGCTTGAAATAATAATGAATTTCAAAAAATATGGAGCAGTGTTTCACGTGAAACACTGCTCTCTTTATCTAGTGTAAATCATCGTTTCTTACCATATATAATCGGGTGTACTGCGGGAACGGTTGTGGTAAAAAAGAAGATCCTGACGTATCAGAATAGGGTGTGCGGATAGCAGAATTCCATAGAGCTGCATAGTATGATTAAGAGCAACGCAGGGAGCTTTAATCAATTTGCGGAGGGATTTATATGGTATATTTGGATAACGCGGCAACTAGCTTTCCTAAACCCAAGGGGATGTTATACGCTGTAAATGAATGCATGCGGGACTATTGCGGAAATCCGGGAAGGTCAGGTCACTGGATGTCCATGAAAACAGGGGAGAAGATCTATCAGACTAGAAATGAGCTTGGGAAGCTATTTCAAATTTCAGACTGCAGCCGTATTTTGTTAACTTCAAATACGACGGAGGCCTTAAATCTCGGAATTAAAGGCTGTTTGAACCCTGGTGATCATGCGATTACCACCTCCATGGAGCACAATTCTGTACTAAGGCCATTAAAAGCTCTAGAGGGATCAGGCGTTGAAACGACGATAGTGAAGTGTAATCCGGACGGAACTTTAAATATCGAAGATTTAAGAAGAGAAATTAAGGAAAATACTCGGCTCATCGTAGTCACCCATGCATCAAATATTACAGGTACCATTATGCCCATCAAAGAAATTGGATCTCTCGCAAAGAAAATGAGGGTTCTTTTCATGGTAGACGGAGCTCAAAGTGCCGGATGTCTACCGATTGATGTAAACGATATGAATATTGCGATGTTAGCGCTACCTGGACATAAGGGCCTTTTAGGACCCATGGGGACTGGAATGCTTTACGTTCGCGAGGACGTTAATTTAAGACCTTTAAAGGAAGGCGGAACGGGAACTCGTTCTAAAGACTTGATTCAGCCGATTGAGTTTCCGGAAGGGTTTGAGGCTGGTACCGTAAATGCACCAGGTATTGTTGGATTGGGCTTTTCTGTTAAATATATAAAAAGTATAGGGATTGATTCGATTCGCGCTTACGAAGAAACATTGGTTGGAAAGCTGGATGAAGCGCTGAGAAACATGAATGGAGTCACAGTTTATGGCCCAGCTGATTGCAGGAAGAAAACAGGGGTAGTTTTATTCAATCTAAGAAAAACCGATTGCGAAGAGGTATGTGAAAAGATGAGCTCAGGATACGGAATTGCCTGCAGAAGCGGGTTTCATTGCGCTGGCCTTGCACATAAGACAATTGGTACCTATGACAGGGGAGCAGTGCGCCTAAGTGTTGGTCCTTCCAATACGATGAAGGATATATCAAGAGCAATAGAGGCCGTATACCAAATACAGAAACTATGATATAATGGATGCAAAATTACGAAACGAAATCATAAGTTTCGTAAGCGCGGTCTTGTCGGTGTAACGTAAGCCGGAGTCACGATCTAAACCGATACAGATGCCGGTAAAGACAGGGACAAACCTATTTACAGTAGGTTTCTTGGTTATAAAGATTTTATGTTCGGGTAAAATACGGAATATATTTGAAATGAAGTTTATTCCGAAAGGGGAGTTAATATGAAAATACTAGTAATAAACGGACCCAACTTAAACATGTTGGGGGTACGAGAGCCTGAAATTTACGGAACCCTCACTTTAAATGAAATTAATCATCAGCTTTTGGAAAAGGGAAAGGAATTGGGCGTGGAACTAGACTTCTTTCAATCCAATCATGAAGGAAGCATCATTGATAAAATACAAGAATCCTATGGAATCGTAAAGGGGATGGTGATTAACCCAGGTGCCTATACGCATTATAGCATTGCAATCCGTGATGCCATTGCAGCAGTTGGAATTCCAGCGGTTGAGGTTCATCTGAGTGACATCAATAGCCGGGAAGACTTCCGAAAAATATCAGTTATCAAAAGTGTTTGTGTAAAACAGATTTGGGGCAAGGGACTCCATTCCTATCTTGAGGCACTTGAATTCCTTGTAAATAAATATAAATAATAGACTTAATATGATATAATAGATACAAAATCGGAACCCAAAATCGGAGATTTTGCCTGCAGACGCAGCCGCAAGGGATGCCAAGAGAAGCATAGGAGGGATTAAGATGTCACTCAGTGAAAAACCCCTATTGATGAGAGAATTGATTGAGAAAATGGATTATATGGTCAGAGTCATGGATGAGGATCACAACGTAATCTATATGAATAAAAAGATGAGGGAAGAGTTTGGCCATACCCTTGGTCAAATTTGTTATACACTGCTTGGGAGAGAAGAAAAATGTGAGCACTGTGTTACCCATGAAACAAGTCTGACCGGTGAACCGGACACGAAAAACGTACCGATTAAAGGCAGGTTTTATAATATCATATCCTCACCGGCACAAACTGACAATGATGAGAAATACTCAATAGAAGTATTTCATGATATAACGGATCAGAAAAAAACGGAGGATGAACTTCTTAAACATTATGAAAAGTTAAAAGCCGACATCGAATTCGCTAAACATGTACAAATCAGAGCACTTCCAGCAGATGGAAAATATTGGGATTCGATTGAAATACAATCGATCTACTGCCCAAGCGAAGATCTGGGCGGAGATATTTACGATGTGATGCAAATAAATGAAGAGGAGTCACTACTTTACATAGCAGATGTGTCCGGACACGGAATTACTTCATCCCTCCTTACGATATCTTTAAGGCAGGTTGTTCGGGGGTGGGCCAGCGGAAACCCTGTAAACATCAAAGAGGTCTCAGATTTACTTCTGAAAAATTACATCGCCCTAGGGATCGACAAAGAACAATATCTAACGATTTTGTTTTGCCTATACAACAAAGAAAAAAGGAAAATTACATTTCTGAATGCAGGACATAATTGTTTGCCGGTATTGATTTCAAAGAGTGGGAAGGTGAAGGAGATTGACATCAGTGGACTTCCAATCTGTGCTTTAATCGGAGAGTCCGCTTATCAAACAATTACCGTATCTGTGGAAGCAGGAGACCGCCTTGTCTTATATACAGATGGTATTACAGAGGCTTTCAATGCAGAAAGGGTACCTTTCGACGCATCAGCAGTATTAAGAACTCTTTCTGCACACGTAGATCTAGACGGTAAGGAGCTTGCTGAGACCGTAATCAATGCAGTGAATGAGTACACGAATTTGCCTGCTGTAGATGATATGGCAATTCTAGTAGCAAAAATTTTATAAAAGCGAAATAGAAAGAAAAAGTGTACCTAAAAATGTAATTAACTTCCAAACCAGTGATTTGCAATTGGTTTGGAAGTTTTTTATTTGCGAAAAAGTATTAGACAATATGCTGTTTTAGGCTGTTTTTACGGACTTTTGTTTATTTTTTGTTGACTCAAAAAATGTAGAATGTTAATACCGCATTAAGCCTCAGACGCAATTGTAATTGAAGAAAACAGCGACTCAATAGTTGAAAGGCTAGGGTAGCTATAAAGGAGGAGGAATTTTATGAAACAATCATTAAGAAAGGGAGCGTCAATCCTGCTGACCTTGTGCATGATACTGACACTCATGCCACAGTACGCATATGCAGGGGGAGAATCCATTGTGCAACGTACTGCAAAGCTTCCCCTGGGAGATTCATCCGAACAATTTGGATACACCAATACCGCTGACGTCTTAGTTGACAGCGTATCTGCAGATGATAAAATTACTGATAGTGCAGAGGGCTGGGAGTGGTATCCCGCGGGGGACTCCACGCAGGACTATGCTGTGAATACTCTCGTGCTAAAGGGCATCAATCTGGAGACATACAATCCAGTAGCAATCTCACTTCCTGCTGGCGCTACGATAATATTGAAGACTGACACTACAAATGTAGTGAGAAGTACTTGCAGCCAAGTTCCTAATAATGTTATTGGGATAGACTGCAAGGGGGAATTGAGCATAAAAGGAGATGGATCGCTGGAGGTCCAAAGTGGTATTGGTCCTTATTTGAACACCAGTACGGCCATTTCTGCCGCAGGTAACCTTAACATCGAGGGTGGTACGATTAGAGCACTGGGCCAAGTAGCTTTTTATGGGAGTACTGGACTTTTTTCAGCTGGTGTGGTCAAAATTTCCGGAGGAAATATTACTGCAAAAAGCGATACTACCATGGACAGCAACATCAGTGCTGCTATCAAGGGAGCGTCTGTCATCATCGAAGATGGAACGGTCTATGCACAAGCAAGTTTAACTCATAGTGTGCGCTATTCAATTCTCAGCGACGATGGTGATGGAATAGAAACGGGTATCGTAACCACAGGTATGGTGGTACGGTATAACATCGACGACAACAACTACACTGGGCAGATTGAATTACATCGTACGGAAGATAATAAAATGTACTACAGCATGGTTGGCGCCAGTGAAGAACATGACGAAAATGCGTTTGATATCCTGATCCAAAAAGCCCCTCCGGGAGCCAGCATCTCAGAAAAGACTATATCAGGCGTGGCGGGATCAAAGATATCAGGCACTCCGACTATGACCATTTCGTTAACAGGCTGCACGTTTATTGAACTGGCCAATAACACGGACATAAGCAACTGGTTCACCAACCTGCCAGACGGCCTGATTGTCACATTACTTAGCGTAGAAAGTGATGGATCAAGCGTGTCAATCGGGTTTAGCGGAACTCCCATTGAGGCATCTAATAGTGTAATGGTAATTAACATTCCAAGGGAAAATTTGAGCATCGATGAGCAGGTAACCGTTGATACAAATAGTAATGCAAAGTTTGCTATTACAGGAGGAGAATCACAGAAACGTACGAATTCACTGGACTTGACTGTTACAGAATTAAGCTATAAAGCATCTGGTAGTGCAGAACCCGCATATGCAAACCCTTCAATCTCCAATATCACAAATACCGTTGAAGGCTGGAAGTGGTATCGATACGCAGATGAAGAAAGAGGTTACTCCGCAAACACCCTAGAACTTAGCGGAATTGATTTAACTACAACAGCGCTTGTTGGCATTAAGCTGCCTGTCAGCGCTACAATCATAATTTCGGACAACACGACGAATACTGTGAAAAGCATCTACGTACCCGATGGTTCATTTATTCCAGGGGGAGATTTTACGTATGGAATACATTGCCTGGGGGATCTGAGCATACAAGGTGATACGGGATCACTTGCGGTATCCAGCGGTAATCCCAGTACTGGAGATACCAGCGGTGTGATGGCTGCAGGATCTCTAACCGTCGATGGCGGGAGTATCACAGCCATAGGTGGTGTTACATCTACCGCTTATCAAAAAATGAGTACAGGGATTCGTGCTGTCAATAAAATTACAATTACGGGTGGTACGATTTACGCAAAAACTGATTACGATGCAAAATCACGTCCAGTATTTTCGGAAGCATTTAAGCTGAGACTTGATGGCATGGAAGCATATCAGAAGGATAGTGAGATGGAAGTGTATACCATCCCTGCGCGCACCTATAACGGCGTTTTTGTATATGCAAAAGGGCAGTATGCCAATCTTTCCGCCAGCGATGTGAAAATTACACCAATGCCATTAGCTAGCTTTGAAGGAAAAGGTACGGAGGTAAATCCTTATTTGATCACTAGTAAGGAAGAACTTAAAGAGATGGCACGGTATGTAAACGAATATAACAGCAAATACGGGAATAAAAACTACAAGTTGATGGCAGATATCGTTTTGAACGAGGCTGGTAATGGCACGCTTGAACAATGGGCGCCCATCGGACTAAATAGTGATCAACCTTTTTCCGGTATTTTTGATGGTGGAAACCATTCGATAAAAGGCATTTTTATTAACGACTTCACGACATCTTATGCAGGGCTCTTTGGATATATCAAGGATGGTATCGTAAAGAATGTTAGCACAAAAGGCGGCGAGGTTTCTGCTCTGGGCAGCAATTCTTATGCTGGCGGTATCGCAGGGTATAACAACGGTGGACAGATAGAGGACTGCTTTAATACGGCCAGCATTGTTGCAACACAGTCAGGTGGTATCACAGGATATAATGAAATGGGGCATATTCAGGATAGTTATAATACAGGCAACGTTGCCGGTTTTGTAGCAGGAGGAATTGCAGGGGTCAATCAGGATGCTGAACTGACCATTGTTAACTGCTATAATTTGGGCAGTGTAAAGGCAATGAAGAACAATGATTCCGTCTATGCAGGCGGTATTACAGGTAAAAATTATTCCGCAACAATTAAAAACAGCTACAATGC
>JAQSXD010000005.1 GCA_029266295.1 Bacillota bacterium
ATCAACGTTAAAAAGCTTCTTCCCTTTAAATTAACTGCCATGATTTCAACCTTCTTTCTGTTTTTTCTGTTTTGGTTTTAAGATATACTCCTGAAGGAGCTTATGCGCCAAAAATTTTTGTGCGTCTGCTTTCAGAGAAAGGTTCACGATCAGCATGAAAAGCTCCAGCATATCATCATCTGATACCTCGGATTCCATGAGATAGTTTTTACTATTTTTGATTACGCTGCCGATACTCTTTGCAAGGGCCTCTTGCTCTGCTTCATAAACTTCGAGAATTCCTTTATAAAGTGCAGCAATATCAATTTTATCATCAAATTCAGAATTGTAATTATCAATCAGCGGCTTCATGATCTTTTCGATTTCTTCCATCTGGAAGGTGCCCTTCATATAGAAAATGAGGGTCAGCAGAATCAAATGATCCTTGGAATATTTCTTATTGACGGGCCTTGGAAGCATATTATGCTTCACATAATTTCCGATCATCGTTTTTGTGATGACCTTATCTTTTTCACTGTTTTTATAGACCGCAAGTTCCCTGTTCAAAAAGGTCTCCGCCTGATCCATATAAATTTCCATATCAGGAAAAGCCGCTTCATCAATCTTGCCCTTAGCCAGAAATTCGTCTATCGTATTTTTAATGAATTCTTCATATCTCAAAATACCTACCTCCATCGTTCGTTATCCTTAAGAGTTTTTGCTTATAGTTAATATAACTATAATATAAGGTATTCATTACTACCTGTCAATAATTCCTAAAAAATCTCTCAAGTATTAGGGAAGCGCTGATTGAGCGGAGTGTGCGCAGATCGTTGCGGGAAGTTTTCATTTCCTTAAGCTTTCTTGGGTTTTTCTCCGTAATACTGATAGTAGGTGACTTCCAGCCTTCCATTATAAAGCTTCCTTCTGCGGTCTGCGGGACGTCCGAAGGTAAGCGTTTCAAACTCTTTATCTGTGGTAACTAAGTAGAGTGACCAGGTGGGATTCTTTTCAAACAGCTTTTTCAGGTCAGAATAGATACGCCGTATCTCATCCTTTTCTCCGATTCGTTCACCATAAGGCGGATTCGCAATCATGATTCCGTAATTTTCATCAAACCGGACTTCCTTCAGCGGGCGGATATGAAAATCAATGCAGTCGTCAACACCGGCTTCCATGGCATTTTCCCGTGCTGCCATCACTGCCGCAGGCAGAATGTCAGAGCCGATAATACGGAGCTCAGCGTCATTGTTGATCGCATCAAACGCTGCCTTTCGCTCCTCTTTCCAAAGATGCGACGGAATGGCCGGCCACTGTTCAGCCGCAAATTTCCGGTTCAGGCCAGGAGCGATATTTCTTCCAATCAGTGCTGCCTCAATGGGAATTGTCCCAGAACCACAAAATGGATCAAGGAGAAGTCTTCCTTCTTTCCAAAAGGACAGCTGAACCATTGCCGCTGCCAGAGTTTCCTTGATGGGCGCAGCCACATCCTTAATCCGGTATCCCCTTTTGTGAAGGCCTGCACCGCTTGTATCAAGCGTAATGGTTGCACGATCCTTTAAAAGCGTCACCTTAATGATAAATTCCGGTCCCGTCTCCTCAAACCATTGGCAGTGATATGTCTCTTTCAGTTTTTCCACGATGGATTTTTTCACAATCGCCTGACAGTCAGGAACGCTGTGCAGCTTTGATCTGACAGAGGTTCCTGTAACGGTGAATTTGCCGTCCTCTGGAATCCACTCTTCCCATGGAAGAGCCTTTGTCTGCTGAAAGAGTTCTTCAAAACTCAGCGCATCGAATTCGCCCAGTTTTATAAGCACTCGATCTGCACACCGCAGCCACAGGTTTGATTTTACAACCGCCCGTTCATCACCTAAAAAGGTTATCTTTGCATCTTCGGACTTCAGTACCTTGAACCCTAGATTTTCAATTTCTCTTTTGACTACCGCTTCCAGTCCAAAGGTAGCGGTTGCGATCAGTTCCAGCTTTGCCAAAGTTTTTCCTCCTATACCATGAGAAGCGGCTCTGCCACTTCCGTCAGTGAGCCCAACGCCTCCGGCTCCTATTTTTATCTTTGCAGGTTGTTTCCCACAAAGATAAAAAGCTCTCTTGCGAGAGCTTTCATTTTCTACTAAATGTACGACCTTCTTTTATTCATCTGATTGTTTTCAATCGCATCGATGGAATTTAAGGCCTTACCGGTTCCGATCGCAACACAGGATTTGGGATCTTCAGCAATGGTAACCTTTATGCCTGTTCGTTCCTCGATCCGTTTATCGATACCGTGGAGGAGTGCGCCTCCCCCGGTGATGACGATACCGCTGTTGCTGATGTCTGCTGAAAGTTCAGGCGGCGTTCTCTCCAATACGCCGTGAGCAACCTCGCAGATCACCTGCAAAGGCTCGTCCAGCGCCTCCATCATCTCCTTCGAAGTGATTTCGATGGATTTTGGAAGACCCGTGACAAGATCTCGTCCTCTGCATTCCTTAACGACCACTTCTTCTCTTGGATAGGCGGTTCCGATGGTCATTTTCATTTCTTCCGCGGTACGCTCTCCAATATAAAGTTTGTGCTCTTTTCTCATGTATTTAATTATTGATTCATCGAATTTGTCACCAGCAACCTTTACAGAGGTGCTTGTTACAATCCCGCCTAAGGAAATCACTGCAACATCAGTCGTTCCTCCGCCGATGTCGATGATCATGACTCCATCCGGCTTAGAAATATCAAGTCCTGCACCGATGGCTGCCGCAACAGGCTCCTCCATCAAATAGACCGCTTTGCCTCCCGCTTGGGTAGCAGCTTCTCTGACTGCTCTCTTTTCAACCTCGGTAACACCACTGGGCACACAAACCATAATTCTTGGTTTGAAAAATCTGCCGCTTCCGCAGGTCTTTTTAATAAAATATTTCAGCATTCTTTCCGTTACATCATAATCGGAAATCACACCATCTCTCAGTGGTCTAACAGCAATGATATTGCTTGGAGTTCTCCCCAGCATCTGCCTTGCTTCTTCTCCCACTGCGAGAATCTCATTGGTATCTCTGTTGATAGCGACAACGGACGGCTCGTTCAGAACGACGCCCTTCCCTTTTATATAAACTAAAACATTTGCTGTTCCAAGGTCAATGCCCACTTCTTCTGTAAATCCCAAAATTATCCCTCCTCGTATATATCGTATCAAATCATTCTGTAATCCATAAGGAAATAGATCTGCATATATCAGCTCGTCCCGCTAAACAGAACTAAGGCGTACTTATGCTCGGAAATCTTAAAAATCTCGATTTCGCCGCCATATTCTTATCATTTACGTTTATCTTTAATATTATATCTACAAAGAGTAAAATTTTCAATTTTTATTTTATATTTCATAGACAAAGTTTGGATGGAAACTGGAGCTTACGTCTGAAATCGACAGCTCACACCACTTCCATTTATATTTTCACGATATCAACCATGTTGAAGTCTTCCAGTGTCTTCCGCATCAGAAGGCTATTAGCCAGTGCATTGGCAGTATCGATGGACGTCAGGCATGCAATGTTTCTCTCGATTGCTTTTCTTCTCATCTGCACGGAATGCACCGCCGGTTTTCTTCCAATGGTGGATGTTGACACGACAAAGTCAACCTCACCGGTATCAAACAAATCACTCGTATTGGGAGATGGGCCGTCGTGCTTATTGACGATTTCTGACGGTACGCCATGTTCTCTCAGATATTCTGAAGTACCCTTGGTTGCCCAGATTTTATATCCGAAATCAATGAACTTTTGCGCAAGAGGCACGACTTCCGGCTTGTCAGAATCCTTTACGGTGATTAGTACGCAGTTTCCGACTTTATGCATCTCGTAGCCCGCCGCGATCAGCCCTTTGTACAAGGCCGTTTCCAGATCTCGATCGATTCCAAGCACCTCTCCTGTAGATTTCATCTCAGGTCCCAGATGATTGTCTGCGTCATGAAGCTTAGGGAAACTGAATACCGGTACTTTGACCGCTACGTAATCGCCTTCCGGGCAAACGCCGCTGCCGTAACCCAGATCCTTAAGCTTTGCACCCAGTGCTACCTTCGTTGCAAGATCAACGATAGGAACGTTGGTAACCTTGCTGATATAAGGTACGGTCCTGGAAGATCTTGGATTGACTTCGATGACATAGACCTGTCCCTGATAGATGACATACTGGATGTTTACAAGACCCGATACATTGAGTTCCTTGGCAAGCCGTCCGGTATATTCCACGATGGTATCCCGTATTTCCTGGGTTAATGTCTGGGGCGGATAGATGGAGATGGAGTCGCCGGAGTGGACTCCTGCCCGCTCAATATGCTCCATGATGCCAGGGATGAGGAAATCGTCTCCGTCACAAACTGCGTCTACCTCCACTTCCGTACCCATGAGATATTTATCGATGAGCACCGGGTTTTCAAGCTCTGTGGCGGTAATGATATCCATGTATTCAATGACATCATTTTTTCCGTGGGCGATGATCATATTCTGGCCACCCAAAACGTAGGACGGTCTCAGTAATACGGGGTATCCCAGCTTCTGTGCTTCCTTCACTGCTACTTCTGTGGTATAGGCCATTCTGCCGTTTGGCCGCGGAATGTTGCAATGCTCCAAAAGCTTATCAAACCGCTCTCTGTCCTCCGCCGCATCAATGCTGTCCGCAGAGGTTCCCAGTATTTTAACACCCTTATTCTTCAGATGCTTTGTGAGTTTGATTGCTGTCTGGCCTCCGAACTGCACCACCACGCCCCAGGGCTGCTCTGTCTCCAGAATAGAGTCCACATCCTCCGGAGTAAGTGGTTCAAAATAGAGTCTGTCGGAAATGTCAAAGTCTGTGGAAACAGTCTCTGGATTATTATTTACGATAATGGCTTCATATCCGGCTTCCTTAAGTGCAGTGACACAGTGAACGGAACAGTAGTCAAACTCGATTCCCTGTCCGATCCGAATGGGACCCGAACCAAATACGATGACCTTCTTTTTTCCGGTGCTGTGCTGTTCGATAAATTCTCTTGCCTCATTTTCATCATCATATGTGGAGTAGAAATATGGGGTTTCTGCAGCAAATTCCGCAGCACAGGTGTCAACCATTTTATAGGAGGCATATAGTTTTTGCGGTGGTTCCTGTCCGCTTAGATTTTTAATGGTTTTGTCAAGAAAGCCCAGCTTCTTTGCCTTTTTGTATTTTTCCTGAGTCAGCTCTCCTTGAGAAAGGCTTTGCTCCATCTTGAATAGGTTGTTTAGCTTATTAATAAACCAACGATCAATCTTTGTAATTTCAAAGATTGTGTCAATGGAAATTCCTCGCTTCAACGCTTCATATACCACAAAGATTCGTTCATCATCGCAGTGGTGCAGAAGCTCTTCAATGGTATCAGTATCCTTTTCCTTCAGCTTTCTTAGGTTGAGGGAATCAAGATTCAGCTCAATACAGCGAACCGCTTTCATCATTGCCTGTTCAAAGGTAGTGCCGATGGCCATAACTTCCCCGGTGGCCTTCATCTGAGTGCCCAGGGTTCTCTTTGCGTAGACAAATTTGTCAAAGGGCCATTTGGGGAATTTGACAACGATGTAGTCCAGTGCCGGCTCAAAGCAAGCATAGGTCTTCCCTGTTACCGTATTGAGAATCTCATCCAACGTATAACCAATAGCAATCTTGGATGCCACCTTTGCAATAGGATATCCAGTGGCTTTTGATGCCAGGGCAGAGGATCTGGATACTCTGGGATTTACTTCGATAACCGCATATTCAAAGTTATCTGGATTCAGCGCAAACTGACAGTTGCAGCCGCCCTCGACGCCCAGCGCCTGAATGATATTGATCGATGCAGTTCTCAGCATCTGGTATTCTTTATCAGATAGGGTAACAGCCGGTGCTACGACGATGGAATCTCCCGTATGTACGCCCACCGGGTCTACGTTTTCCATAGAGCAAACCGTAATGGTATTATTCTTGCTGTCTCTGATAATTTCAAATTCGATTTCTTTCCAGCCGGAAACGCAGCGTTCCACCAAAATCTGATGGATGGGGCTCAGCCGGAGACCGTTTTCACCGATTCGCAGAAGCTGCTTCTTCGTGGATACGATGCCGCCCCCAGTTCCTCCAAGGGTGTAAGCAGGACGAACGATGACAGGATATCCGATCTCTTCCGCAAAGGCAAGGGCGTCGTCTATGTCGGTTACAACTTTGGAAGGAATCACCGGTTCTCCGATAGACTCCAGCATATCCTTAAACAGCTGCCGATCCTCCGCCTTATCGATGGTTTCCGGGGTGGCCCCCAGAAGCTTGACATTCTGTTCTTCCAGAAAGCCTTCCTTTGCAAGCTGCATGGAAAGCGTCAGTGCGGTTTGCCCTCCCATGGTAGGCAGGATGCTGTCAGGCTTTTCTATCTTAATAATCTTTTTCAGTACCGGCAGCGTCAGGGGCTCAATATACACCTTATCCGCTATGGTTTTATCCGTCATAATGGTGGCCGGATTTGAATTGACCAGCACAACTTCAAGTCCGTCAGCCTTCAGCGTACGGCAGACCTGCGTTCCGGCATAATCAAACTCTGCCGCCTGTCCGATGATAATAGGACCAGATCCGATCACAAGCACTTTCTTTATATCGTTACGTAATGGCATAGTTTCCTCCCTCTCTTTACTGCTGCTTCATGAGTCCGATGAATGTATCGAACAGATACTTGGTATCCAGCGGCCCAGCGCAGGCTTCCGGATGGAACTGCACCGTAAAGGCCTTTCCGTTCTGATACGTAATCCCTTCGCAGCTCCCGTCATTGGCATTATGATGGCTTACAAAACCAACCTCTCGGTTCAGCGTTTCTCCTACCACCGCATAGCCATGATTCTGACTCGTAATAAAGACTCTGTCTCTCACCGTGTCCACTACTGGCTGATTGGCTCCCCGGTGTCCATACTTTAGTTTCTGAGTGGTTGCACCGTTTGCCAGAGCCAGAAGCTGATGTCCCAGGCAGATGCCGAAGATGGGAATTTCCGTCTTCATCAGTTCTTTCAGAATTGCGATGGGCTCCGTATTTTCTGATGGATCTCCAGGCCCGTTGGAAAGCATAATCCCGTCAGGATTGATGTCCATAATTTCTTTTACGCTTGTATTATAAGGCACCACCGTTACGCTGCAGCCTCGTTCCAGCAAACTGCGGAGTATGTTCTCCTTTGATCCGTAGTCGTAAAGGGCAACATGAAGCTCTTGATTTTCCGCCTTGTGAAATGTCTTCTCCGTGCAGGTTACCGATTTAACTGCCTCCCGAATGGTATATTCCTTTAATTCCTTTAAAAAAGCGTCCATATCTTCAGGCAATTCCGTTGTAATTGCACCGTTCATGACGCCATGCTCTCTCGTTTTCTTCGTAAGTGCCCTCGTATCAATATCATAGATACCGATTACATTCTGTTCCTTGAGATATTGGTCTATGGTTTTTCCACATCTGAAATTAGACGGTTCCTCACACCATTCTCTCACAATATATCCTTTCACCCAGGATTTTTTTGATTCACTGTCAAATTCATTCACACCGTAGTTTCCAATCAACGGGAAGGTCTGTGTAACAATTTGACCGTAATAGCTGGGATCGGTCAGGGTTTCCTGATAACCGGTCATTCCGGTGGTAAAAACCACCTCACCCAATGCTGTACCCTGAGCCCCAAAGCTTTTTCCTTGATATACAGAACCATCCGCCAAGATCAAATATGCTTTGCTCTCTTCCTTTTCTGTCAATTGATTGCCATGTTCCATGTTTTATACTCCTCCCCATCAACTTCATCGTACCAATCATGGTGAAATTCTTGCGATGCAGGGGGTATCTAACCCGCTGCACCGTTTATTTTCACTGCTGCGTAAGCGCGTCTTTTCGGCGCATCGCCTTATTTCAGGGCTGCTTCAAGAATTGCAAGCCCTTCTTCCAGCTCCTCAATTGTGATGTTCAGCGGAGGCAGAAGTCTAATTTTATCCTTTGCAGTCAGCGCAATAAGTCCCGCTTCTAACGCACTTTTTACAACAGTCTTGGCATCTTTCTCCTTGGGCTCCACACCCAGCATCAATCCAATCCCGGTGACTGCTGCAACACCGTCCATTTGAAGCAATTTGCTGCGCAGGTATGCTCCTTTTTCGCTAACTTCCTTAAGGAATGCTTCGTCAATCCTCTTCAGGACTTCAACCCCTCCGGCACACACCGCAGGATTTCCTCCAAAAGTAGTGCCATGATCTCCCGGCTGTAGAACGCATTCACATTTTTCTCCAAACAAAATTCCACCGATGGGCAGCCCCGCCCCAAGCCCTTTTGCCATGGTCACCAGATCCGGCGTGATCCCGTAATGTTCATAGGCGAACAGCTTTCCTGTTCTTCCTACTCCCGTCTGTACCTCATCTGCAAGGAACAGGATATCCTTCTCTTTGCAAAGATCATGGATCGCTGTCACAAAACTCTGTTCCAGATTATTGACGCCGCCTTCTCCCTGAACAAATTCCACCATGATGGCGCAGGTTTTTTCCGAAATCTTTGCAAGCAGTTCGTCCGTATCGTTTGCGATGGCATATTCAAACCCTTCTACAAAGGGGTTGAAATATTTATGATACCCTTCCTGGCCCGTTGCCGTTATGGTGGCCATGGTTCTTCCATGGAAGGAATCTTTCAAGGTGATGATTTCGTATCTTCCATCTCCGTATTTTTGTTGGCTGTATTTTCTGGCGGTTTTGATGGCGCCTTCGTTTGCCTCTGCGCCGGAGTTACAGAAGAACACTTTTTTGTAACCGGTCCTGCTTACTAGCATTTCCGCCAGCTCTCCGCAAGGGCTTGTATAAAACAGGTTCGATGTGTGCTGGAGATTTTTTAATTGCTGCATCACCGCATCCACCCAGCCAGTATCGCTATACCCCAGCGAATTCACTCCGATTCCGGAGGAAAAATCGATGTATTTTTTCCCTTCCGGTGACCAACAGGTGGCTCCAGAACCCTTTTCGATACATAGGTCATTTCTTGCATATGTCCCAAGGATGTATTTCTGATCTCTTTCTTTCACATCTGCACTTTTCATTTTGTTTGCCTCCGTTCCAGTACCGACAAGCCTGGGGAGGAAGCGATACTTCTTTCCCGCATCCAGTACCTCTATTTCATCATTCTATTTCAGTAGAGCAGCGTTCCGATTCCTTCGTCGGAAAAGAGCTCGATCAGAATCGAATGCTCAATTCTTCCGTCGATAATCACCGCTTCCTTGATCCCACTTTTGATTCCGTCTACACAGCTCTGAATCTTGGGGATCATGCCGCCAGATAAAATTCCGCTGCTGACCAGCTCAGGAACCTCCTCCACCCGAACCTTGTGAATCAGGGTATCCTCATCTTCCTTTTCCCGAAGCAGTCCTCTCACATCGGTCATCAGGATCAGCTTTTCTGCTTTTAAGGCGCCGGCGATTGCTGCTGCTGCCGTGTCTGCATTGATATTGTAGGTTTGGCCTTCCTTGTCGGCACCCACCGTGGCCACAACCGGGATGAACCCATTTTTCAATGCCATGGTGATGGGTGCTGCTTCGACTTTTTTAATGTCTCCCACAAAGCCCAGATCGACTTCTCCCTGCAGCTTTTCCACCTGCAGCATTCCTCCGTCCAGGCCGCAGAGGCCGATGGCCTTCCCATTGTTCTGCTGGATCAGCGAAACAAGGTTCTTGTTGACTTTGCCGGCCAAAACCATGGCTGCAACCTCAGCGGTTTCTTCATCGGTATATCGGAGCCCGTCAATAAATTTGGATTCCTTGCCCATGATGTTCAGCATGGTGCTGATTTCAGGCCCTCCGCCGTGAATCAGAACCACCTTGATTCCAACCAGTGCCAGAAGTACGATGTCCTTCATGACAGCCATCTTCAGCTTGTCATTGACCATTGCGTTCCCGCCGTATTTGATCACTACCGTTTTATTGAAATATTTCTGTATATAAGGAAGGGCTTCTACCAGTACCTTCGCGCTTGTGATCGTGTCTTTCATGTTTTTCCCCTTATCTGTATCTGCTATTCTGCTTTCCTTGTTATGACCGATAGCTGCCATTAATCTCCACATAGCTGTAGGTCAGATCACAGCCCCAGGCTTTTGCCTCGGCCTCACCCTGATTGAGTGATACCAGAATGCTGATCTCATCTTCCTTTAGAATCACCGAAGCCTCTTCCTCGCTGTATTCGTTGTAGGCGGCTCCTTTGCATACATCCACTTGGCCTTTGGCTGATGCCAAAGAAACATCAACTTTATCAATATCAAATTCTGCATCTGCATATCCGATCGCACAAAGAACTCTGCCCCAGTTGGCATCTTCCCCGAACATGGCGGCTTTAAATAGGCTGGAAGTAATTACTGATTTGGAGATTGTCCGTGCAGTTTCCTTATCGGGTGCTCCCGTAACGGTGCATTCAAGGAGCTTCCCTGCGCCTTCACCGTCTTTCGCAAGCGCTTTGACAATTGCAGAGGTAACCTGGTTCAGTGCAACGCAGAAAGCATTGAAGTCCTCTCCCTCTTTGTCAATGAGCACATTGCCTGCCATTCCGTTGGCCATGACGGATACCATATCGTTGGTAGAGGTATCACCGTCAACACTCAGCTGGTTGAAGGTATCCAGGATATCTGCCGCCAGTGCTTTATGAAGCAGTTCAGGAGCGATGGCTGCGTCTGTCGTCAGGAAGCAAAGCATTGTCGCCATATTGGGATGAATCATACCGCTACCTTTGGCGATGCCGCCGATTTTACATTCCTTTCCGCCGAGCTCAAATTTGACTGCAAACTCTTTTTTCACAGTGTCCGTTGTCATAATGCCGAAGGCCGCTTCTTCCGAACCGGTATCACTCAGCTTTTCGATCGCTTCCGGGATTCCTTTTTCAAAGGGTTCCATGCTCATGGGCTGGCCGATGACTCCAGTGGAAGCCACGATGATATCCTCAGGCTTTACCTCCAGCTTTTCAGCCAGCAATTCGCAGGTTTTCACCGCAATCTCGATGCCGTTTGGTGCGCAGGTATTTGCGTTTCCGCTGTTGCAGATAACTGCAATTGCTTTACCGTCGGCCAGATGATCCTTTGTGATCAGCAGTGGTGCCCCTTTTACCTTATTCTTCGTATAAACAGCAGCAGCGCTGCAAATAACATCACTTAAAATAAGTGACAGATCATTCTTCGATGTGTTGCCTCTGATTCCGCAGTGGACTCCAGATGCTTGAAAGCCTTTGGGCGCACAAATTCCGCCCTCTATAAATCCTGTATTCATGTCGATTCCTCCAATTCTGTTTCAAAATTTATTTGTATGTTGAAACTATAGAACTAACCCTGTCGTTTCGGGTAGCTTCAGCATAATATTCATGCACTGGATTGCTGCGCCGGACGCGCCTTTTCCGAGGTTGTCATATCGGGCCATCAAGGTGATCTGTTCCGCATGGCCGCATAGATAGAGTTCCATCCCATCGGTTTCCGCAAGTGATCCCGCAGCCATGAAGCCATCTTCCGGCTTTTCTCCGAATTCCTTCACTGTAATGAGCGGCTGGTCTTTATAATGGTCTGCAAACACCTGCTGCAGTTTCGCCGGGCTCACTTTCTTTGCCAGAAGTCTTGTGTGAAGCGGCACGGTAATCAGCATTCCACAGTAATAATCTGCTATAACTGGATGAAAGGCCGGTGAATATTCGATTCCCGTCATGGCGATCATTTCGGGTAGATGTTTATGATTTTGATCCAGTCCATACTGCCTTGGACTGTTCAGTTCTTCGTTCCTGCCCTCCGCCTCATACTGGGCGATCATACTTTTTCCTGCGCCGCTGTATCCTGTCAAAGAATGACAGACAAACGGGTATCCAGCGTCTGCAATTCCATACTGCATCAACGGCTTTACCAGAGAAATGAATCCAGTGGCATGACAGCCTGGTACCGCAACACGGTTTGATTTTTGGATAAGGGCTCTTTGGCTCTTATCCAGCTCCGGCATTCCATAAACCCAATGCTGATTCGTTCGATGGGCCGTGGAAGTATCCAAGATTCTGCTGCTTTCTCCCGCAAGTGCAGCAATTTCTCTTGCTGCTGCATCCGGCAGACACAGGAAGGAGATATCTGCATTTTGAATCATTTTAAGACGGGCTTCAGGCTCTTTCCTCTCCGTTTCGGCAATTGTCAGAATTTCAAGATCTGCTCTGCTTTTCAGCCTGTTATGTATCTTTAAACCAGTGGTTCCCTCTTGACCATCAATGAATATTTTAGAAGCCATACCGACTACACCTTCCTTCGTTTCTGTATATGGATCTATTTTGCTAAATTTTTGCTGTTTCAGCCAAAATGTCATTTTTATCATTATACGCCTATTCGGAACAAAGTCAACGAATTTTTGCATATTTATTACGAAAAATGTATTTTTATTCATGGCCAATTGCAAATCAGAGGTGCAGGCTTGAATGGGTGCCTTGATCCACCTCTGAAGTTCCATTTTTATCTGTCAATCTAATGGCATATCACCTTCATGTCCTACATATATATGTTGTAAAGAAACGGTTGCTTGGCTTAGAGGCCAATTCCAAGTATTGCACAAATATATGAAGGTGGTGAAGTCTATAATATGAAGGATTACATAGAAGAGCGAGTTTTAGAGCTCGCTAGGTACATACTTGAAACAAATTCCACGGTTAGAGCGGCCGCGAAGAAGTTTCGGGTATCTAAATCCACAGTCCATAAGGATATTACCGAACGGCTGCTTGAGATAAATCCAGGGCTTGCCCATGAAGTCAAGACTGTTTTAGATAATAACAAGGCAGAGCGTCATATCCGCGGCGGTCTTGCCACGCAGCAGAAATATAAAGGACGGTAAAATAAAAGTGCAGTGAATCAAAAAATATCATCTGATTCCTGCACTTTTTCCTTCTGTATTCAATTGTACCTCGATTCTGTTTTTTCCCTTTCTCTTTACTTAATTTATAATCCAATGTCTTTAAAATGCCATAGATGGAATCTCCATTCCATTGATTCATGCTGCAAATGAATGAGATACGAATCCCATCACGGAAAACCCCTTCCGACAATCGGCTTTGAAAATAATCAACATTCTTCATGATGTAATCTAACGCAAACTTCAACAGAATCGCACTCTCTTTTCTTCCTTACGAGTTAATCTCTCCATAGGTTTGTAACGGACATGCATTCAGGATTCAGGTCATCCTTCTTTCAGGCATTTCTAAGATTATACCACAATGTCGTATTTTTGTCCATGTTTTTTTGTACTTGTGTTTTTTATAACACAGTATTTTCTGTGGCACGCATGTGTTTATAATAAGTTAGATTATCCTTCACAACCCCAATTCTGCACGAACCTGAGCTTCAGGAATCGGCTTGCTGATCAGGAAACCCTGAATTAAATCACAGCCGCAGGTTTCCAGGAAACGAAGCTGATCCTCTGTCTCCACACCCTCCGCTACCGTTTTAATTCCCATATCATGAACGAGGGAGATAATGGTCTTAAGAATCTTGCTATCCACTCCGGAATTTGCGATTTCATCGATAAAGCATTTGTCAATTTTAATAATGTCAGCAGGAAGATTTTTTAAGTAATTTAAAGAGGAATACCCCGTACCAAAATCATCTAGATAAACAAGGATCCCTTTTCCCCTGAGAGAAGTCAGTTTTTGGGACGCTTCGTCAAAGGACTCTATCAAACATGATTCAGTGATTTCCAATGCAATACTGCCTTTCTTCAGCTTATATTGATCATATTTCGCAAGCACATTCTCCACGAAATCATTCTGTGACAATTGAATGGATGAGACATTACAGGAAATGTAGAGTCCCTGTAACTGGGTCTGCTGCGCAAAGGCAAACGCTTTGTCAATTACCCAATCTCCGATTTGTTTAATCAGGCCGATTTCCTCCGCCAATGGAATCATTACCCCAGGAGAAACAACTCCGTATTTCGTACTGTCCCAGCGAAGCAGTGCCTCGTAGCCCTTGATCTTCCGGCTCTTAATATCAAACATCGGTTGAAAATGCATCATGAATTCATCATTTGTGAAGGCAAGCCTCATCTGCTCTTCCATCTCACTCTTGAATTGCAGTTCAAGGCTCAAGATCTCTTCATAAAAACAGAAGCTGTCCTTTCCTTTATCCTTCGCACTGTAAAGCGCAAGGTCAGCCTTTTTAAATAAATCCTCCACCGATCGCCCATCGTCAGGAAAGAGGCTGATACCAATACTGCATGTGATATGGATCGGCGTATCCCGAAGCATGATCGGCCTTCGAAACGCTGAAAGAACGTTCTCCGCGACCAAGGCAGCTTTGGCTCTGTCAGCATTATGATATAAGATAACAAATTCATCTCCCCCAATCCTTGCCGGAATCAGGTTATGATTTGCTAGTTCTCTAAGCCGCTCTGCAAGCTCAACCAGGACTTCGTCGCCAAAGAAGTGACCAAAGCTATCATTAATCTTCTTAAAATTATCAAGGTCGATGAACAGGATTGCTCCCCCCACTCCCTCATTACTTTCTGCATCAAATTCCTTTCTCAGTTCATTCATGATATATACACGGTTATAAAGTGAAGTCAGATAATCACAATAGGCAAGATATCTAATTTCATCCTCATGCTTTTTTCGTTCACTGATATCTCTGATCACAGAAACGATTACTTCATCGCCGGACCAGATACTTTTTCTCAAAGCTACCTCTCCATCAAAGGTATTGCCATCGTGAGGCCGTTTGAATTTCCATTCAAAGACCATGGAGGCCATCTCAAGGGTATCCGCTTGCTGCAGCTTTTCATCAGCCTCATAACCATCGGCGCAGAGCTGCGGAACGCTGTAATCCGTGATTCTATCCACCGGTATACCAAATAAAGCTCCCGCTCTTTTGTTTGCCTGGAGGATCACTCCGCCATTGTCATGAATCATTATAGTATCATGAATTGAGTCAAAGACGGTTCTAATATTGCTTTCCGCGTACATCCTTTCCTGAATCTCAACAGAAAGCCTGTCGTTGGCTTTAATTAAAATACGAATGTATAACGCCGCGGCAATGATCACACTGACCGTGACGAAAAGAAACCCATAGCGCTGGATTTTCAGCACTTTTTCAAGATCCTGGTATGCACTCTCTGGGTACATTCCCGTACCGATATAGGCATCGATTTCCGGTATACCCATTACATAGGACATCTTCTCTTCCACACGGTTTTCTTCCGGAATATAATAATGATAGGAGACATAAGCACCGGAGGGTGTTTCCTTAGCGGCTTTTACAAGCTCCTGAATGATATATTTGCCGTTTACATCCTGCAGATCCCATTGATAGGATCCTTCCTTTCTGGTTTCGAAGGGCTGCACCAGCATAACGCCATCATAAGAGCTCATGAATATGTAATTCTTCCCGTATTCATCGGTGTAGGTCATTTTGCGAACAAGTGTTATGATTTCTTCTCTGGCTGCGGACTTGTCCAGCGTTCCCAGGCGAACGTCATCGAGAATCGGTTGGATTGTATTATATGCAAGGTGCACCATTTTACTGACCGAACTTTGACGTTGTTTCTGCATCAGCATTGAAAAATCGGTACTAACCATTTGTGATAGAATTAATTCTGTAATGATTAAAAAAAGTGAGCTAATCACAAGGATCACGATCACATTTTTCGTCTTCTTATCCTTCATAATGTTCATCTGCGTTTTTTTGCATCACACAATCGTGATACGTCTCCTTTTTGATACTTGTTGGGTATGTCCAAGCGAATGACAAAATTCGCCATTTTTTTAGTTATGCATGCAATTAATAGTATATATCCGCCTTACATTTATTTCAAATATTAATTGCTTTTCTACCAATTGTTTACAATGCACTATCAACTCAGATCAACGCGGCCCTGTCGTTTGATTCCTAGTTATCATTGAATGACACCCAGTAGCAATTCCGATTCGCAACAAAACGCTCCCCTTTGAATATAGTATAATAAGGAAACGCTGATTAAATCAGTACTTCCCAGACCCAGGCTGCTGGGCAGAGGCTTTATGTCCACGCAACAACCTGAGTTTGAATGAACAGAAAGGCGTGATACTATGGCGATTTTCAAAGTATCGCCCAAGACAAACATCACCTCTTTGATCGCCTCAGATGAGGTTTCGGAGGGGGATGTTTTGATTCTTGAAGAAGGAATCTACCATCAGGTAGTTTTCATCAATAAAAGCTATATTCGCATCCAGGCGAAAAATCAACGCGTCGTATTTGACGGCTACAGCTTACTTGCAAATGCTTTCTTTCTTTTTGGAACCACCGGCGTGGAAATCAGCGGGATAACCATTAGAAATTATTCTTATGCCGGTATTGTCGTGATCTTCGGCTCGGGAAACCGAATTCTATCCAATAGAATCAAAGAAGCTGGGGAGCGAGGCATAGATATTGTGCGGTCTTCCGCAAATCTGGTGTGGAAAAATGAGATCTGTCTTGCGCGGTTTGGCGTTCTGGTGGAAACGGAAAGCACCGGCAACTGGATCATTGAAAATAAAGTGAGGGATTGTATTGCCGATTGCTTCGAATCATTCTTTACGGAAAGCACAGGAAATGCATTTATCAGCAATATCGGCTGCAGCAGCGGTCTGAGCTGCTTTTCCATGGTTGGAGCAAATTGTCTGGCCTATAAAAACGAAGCATTCAATGCCGAATATAATGGAATTGGGTTGGTTCTGGGAAGAGACAGCATTGCGATTGAGAATAAAAGCAAGAAAAACGGAAGTTCCATCAACGGAACTTCAAACTTTTCTTCCCCGGAAAATACGTTCATAGCAGATAATCTTCTGAATCACAACAATGAAATCGGCTTATACGTGATGAGTGATTACAGCATCATACAGGGTAACCGAATCAGCTGCAACGATAACATCGGTCTCTCGCTCTCCCCGGATTCTTCCAATTGTCTCATTTTTCATAACCGAATCCAGTGCAATGAGGGAGATGACATTGTTGACAACGGCTCCGATAACAATTTCATCAGAAACTTAACCGGCTGCTGTGATCATTGGGATCGCGAAGCTGAAGACCGGCCGGAAAACACAGTCAAGCTGACAGTTGAGAGTTCCGGTGCTTCGCTTACAAACAAGCTGCAGATAGAAATCAAGCTGGAAAAAGCAGCACTCGCAAAATTGGAAGAAAGCTCAGAAAGACAGCCTGAGCATGCAAAACACGGCCATCAGATCTTGATTGCGCAGCTGAAAGATAAGATTGCCGGATGGGAAGCCCTATTACAGCAATAGCAAAGATATCGTAAAAACAAAACACCTCATTCAGACGGCTATTTTGCTGCCGCATGAAATGAGGTGTTGTTTTTATCTGAAAAGATACTAGAGGAATTTTGTAATAGGATCTTGGTTTTTATACCCTTCCAGCAGTTTTGCTGACTTGGATACGTCTCCCATCAGGATACCGCCGCAGAATCTGTTATTGACGAAATACAGCTTTTCATAGGTATTCTTTGCACCGTCATAAACTTCGAACGTCTTATAGACCTTGGAAGGATCTTTCCCGTTGTCACCCACAGCAAACAGGGTAGTTCCCATCCCGCTGAATGCGTTTGACGGTACAAACGCTTCATATTGATATTCGTCTCCAACAGCGTTGATTCCCGCCGCCTTACCCATCTCAACGGCCTGTCCCCAGATTGCATAATTGACTCCGTTGAATTCTGCGCAGTCACCGCAGGCGTAAATATTTTCTACGCTGGTTTCCATTTTTTCATTGACCTTGATGGAACGATCTGCATCTATGCCGATGGCTTTGGCAAGTTCAATGTTCTGGCGAACTCCTGTGGAAAGGATGACAAGCTCAGCCTCAACTACGGTTCCGTCAGCCATTTTCACGCCGGCAGCCTTTCCGTCTCCTGATATTTCTTCGATTCCAACACCAGTGACGACCTTTATTCCTGATTTCTCAGCTGCCGCTGTCAAAAGTGCAGAGCCTCTTTCATCCAGCTGTCTGCCCATAATGACGGGGGCCATTTCGATGACCGTGACCTCTTTTCCTGCCTTCTTCAGCTCCCATGCAGCTTCCAGACCCAGAATGCCTCCGCCGATTATGACAGTTTTCTCAACAGTCTGCAGGAATTTCTGCAATTGATTAACGCCTTCCAGTGTACGGATTGCGAAAACACCTTCCTGTCCCGCACCCTTGATTGGAGGGATGAAAGAATCAGCTCCTGTGGCAAGAATCAACTTGTCATAGCCTCTGATCGCTCCGTTTTCCAGCACCAGCTCCTTGGTTTCCTTTTGAATCTCTTTTACAGTTGTTCCAAGGGTCAGGGTAATATTCTTTTCCCGATACCATTCCTCGGGCTTGATGTAAAAGTTAATGGGATCCACCTCAGACAGAATGCCCTTCGTCAGCATCGGTCTGTTGTATCCGATGACATTCTCGCTGGAGATGATCTCAATACTGCACGTTTTATTTCTCTTTCGGATTTCTTCGCAGGCAGTGGTTCCCGCTGCTCCATTTCCGATAATGACAAAGCGTTCCGCTTTATCCGATACAAATGAAGTATCAGAAACTTCAAGGGCTGTGAACTGATCCGGTCCAACACCGCAAACAGGACAGGATTCCGGTGGTTCCTCGCCTTCAATCTCTGCACCGCAAACAAGGCATTTCCATACCTTCTTGGGAGCACTGGAGGGTTTTACATTTTCAACAATCTTGCCTGCCAGTACGGATGCTCCGAAGCCGTAGCCGAATTCGAAAGCCTCCTGAAGCTGGGCATCATTGGGCTTGAATCTGATTTTGAGGCCTTCTCCGTAAAGCTTCATATTCAGCTGTTTCAGCCGTTCCATAATATTGGGAACCCCTTCTCCGCTCCATCCATAGGAACCGAAGGCAGACGCAATTTTCTTGCCGTGGGTCTTGGCGAAGATCGTTGTAGTCAGATCCCAGATCGGCTTCAGTGCTTCTCCAACCATGGTAGGCGTACCAAACAGGATTCCGTCCGCCCAGTACAGCTCGTCCAAAACCTTGGCCGTATCATCGTAGACCATATCGTAAAGCCTTACATCTATATCCCCGAAGGCTTTGACCCCTTCCGTGATCTTGTCTGCAATCATCTTCGTATAACCGTAGGCACTCACATAAGGGATAATCACGGTTTTCTTGGAATTGGGATTGGTTTCCGTTGCCCATTCCTTGTATAAATGAATAATTTCCTGCGGATTGTCAATGAGTACCGGTCCGTGTCCGGTGAGAATCATCTGGATATCCAGATCCTGCACCTTCTTAACCGCATCCAGTACATTGGACTTAAACGGTGCCATGATGCAGTCGAAATAGTATTTCAGAGAGTCCATGTAATCTTCTTTGCTTGCAACGGCGTCATTTGTAATACCTTCCAGTGAGTAGTGGGTACCAAAGGCATCACAGGTTACCAGAATTCCATCCTCTTCAACATAGGTGAACATGGTATCCGGCCAGTGCAAGTTGGGAGCACTGATGAACTTCAGTGTCTTGTTTCCAAGGGAAATCTTGTCCCCGTCTTTTACAATTACACTATTGAAGTCCTTGTTGCAGATCTCCTTCATAAAGTTGATTGCCGCTGACGTGCCGACAAGTTTCAGTTTTGGGTTGATTTCCAAAAGCTTTTCGATGGTTCCGCTGTGATCCGGTTCTGTGTGACTTACGATAATATAGTCGATTTCATTCAGAGAAATGATCCCAGTGAGCTTCTCCAGATAATCCTCTGAAAACTTTGCCTTGGAGGTTTCAAAAACCACACTCTTTTCCGAACCCTTCAGAACATAGGAATTATAGGAAGTACCGAATTCGGTGTACATAATGATATCGAATATTCTTAAGTCAGGATCTTGATTTCCTACCCAGAATAGATCCTCTTTTAGTTGTTTTATCTTCATTGCTACATCCTCCTTATTCATCCATATAGTACCCCTTTGGGTTATTTACTAAACAAGGCCGCCTTCACAAATTCACGGAACAGGGGGTGGGCTTGGTTGGGACGGCTTTTAAATTCCGGATGATATTGCACACCAACATAGAAATCGTTTGTTGGAATTTCAACTGCTTCAACCAGTCTTCCGTCCGGCGACGTTCCGGTAATAACCATCCCTCTGCCTTCCACCATTTCACGATATTTGTTGTTAAATTCGTAACGATGTCTGTGGCGTTCACTGATGTGATTCTTCCCATATGCTTTTTCCATCATGCTTCCGGCTTTAATGCTGCAGGGATAAGCACCTAGACGCATGGTTCCGCCCTTGGGAATATCACCGTACTGATCCGGCATAAAATCTATAACAGAGTGACATCCGTCTACATCAAATTCGCTGGAATTGGCCTCAGTGAGACCCAGCACCTTCTGTGCAAACTCAATCACTGCAATTTGCATTCCTAAGCAGATTCCCAGATAAGGAATATTATGTTCACGGGCAAATCCCGCTGCTGCAATCTTACCCTGAATCCCCCGGTCTCCAAAACCTCCGGGAACGAGAATCCCTTTACAGTCGCCAAGATGAGCCGCTGCTGTTTGTTCGGTGACCTCTTCTGAGTCAACCCACTTGATATTAACGATGCTACCGTTTTCATAGCCTGCATGATTGAGTGCTTCCGCAACGGACAAATAAGCATCATGGAGTTTTACATACTTGCCGACAATGGCAATGGTTACCGCTTTGTCTCTTTTTCTGATGCGATCCAGCATGGAGATCCACTCTCCCATGTCATAGGTTTCGCAGCAATCCAAATGAAGCTCTCTGCAAACGATCTCCGACAAACCGCTTTCCTCAAGCATCATCGGTGCTTCATATAAAACCGGTACTGTAATATTTTCAATTACACAATCGTGCTTAACATTGCAGAACAGTGCAATTTTTTGTTTAATTTCATCTTCGATAGGCTCGTCCGCTCTTGTAACAATAATATCTGGAGAAATTCCCAGGGCCCTGAGTTCCTTAACAGAATGCTGTGTGGGTTTTGATTTATGTTCTCCTGAACCCTTGATATAAGGAACAAGCGTTACGTGCATAAACAGGCAATTTTCTTTTCCCACTTCAAGAGACACCTGTCTGATGGCTTCAAGAAAGGGCTGACTTTCTATATCGCCTGTGGTTCCGCCGATTTCTGTAATCACGACATCAGCATGACTATTTTCTCCTACGGAATAGATAAATTTCTTAATTTCGTTCGTCACATGAGGAATGACCTGAACCGTACTACCCAGGTACTCCCCTGCTCTTTCTTTGGACAAAACATTCCAGTAAACCTTTCCTGTAGTCAGGTTGGAATACTTATTCAAATCTTCATCGATAAACCGTTCATAATGTCCAAGATCCAGATCTGTCTCCGCACCATCCTCCGTTACAAACACTTCGCCGTGCTGATATGGGCTCATAGTACCTGGATCCACATTAATATAGGGATCCAGCTTCTGTGCTGCAATCTTAAGGCCTCTGGCTTTCAACAGCCGCCCCAGTGACGCAGCGGTAATCCCTTTTCCAAGACCCGATACAACTCCTCCTGTAACAAAGATAAACTTTGTCATAACCGTTTTCACCTCCCTGCAAAAATAAAAAAATAGATTCGGTATTTTTGGGGTATACAATATAAGCCCCACCAAATGACCGTCCTCTATTCGTTCACGATAGCTTCCTTTATTCAATTCTTATCATAGTATGTGAAGCTTGCGCATCCAACCATGAAAAAAATCACAAAGCATGTGATTTTAAATTTCCTCTGCACAATATTAACACATTGCCTGCAAAATATCTAGCACTTTCCTAGCAAAAGTGAATTTTTTTTGATAGCTCCTAACGATCTGTCACATACCCGCTAATAGTTCATATACTGTATTATGCGGTCAATTGCAGGCCGCCTTCAGATAAATTTTGGGAAGAGATGCATGCAAATCCTTTACGTCCCTTGTTGATGCACCGATAGCCTGAGTCTTCTTATTTCTTAGAAAAGAAACTGCAGTTTTGGATCTTTTAACGATTTCGTTCAGATCATTTCTGCAGATGTTGATTTGTAAGGGGCTGTCTCAAAATGATTGAATCAATCATAGAGACAGCCTCTCTTTTCGTGTAGCTTATTTTGTTGCGCTCTTATGGTATAATGTACGGAGAGAACCAAAAGCAAAATTTACGTAATACGGAGGCATAAACCATGTACAGTTTTTTATGTGATTACAGCGAAGGCGCCCATCCCCAAATTTTAGATGCTCTGAATCGGACAAACCTGGAGCAGACTGATGGCTACGGAATGGATCCGCATTGCCAAGAAGCAGTGGCTCTGATCCAGCGGCATATCGGTAAGGAAGATGCGCACATCCATTTCTTTGTCGGCGGCACCCAGACGAATCTAACAGCGATTTCTGCGTTTTTAAGACCCCATCACGCCGTCATTGCCGCTTCAACAGCTCATATTCAGGTTCACGAAACCGGAGCGATAGAAGCTACAGGCCATAAGATCCTTCTGAAGTCATCTGCTGACGGCAAACTGACTCCAGCAGATATTCAGGCAGCTCTTGATGAGCATGAGGATGAACATATGGCCAAGCCTAAATTGGTGTATATCTCTAACTCCACTGAAATTGGATCCATTTATTCCAAGGCTGAATTGGAACAGCTCAGTACTATCTGCAGGGAGAACGGGTTGATTCTCTATATGGACGGGGCTCGCTTAGGCTCTGCACTTTCTTCAAGTGAAAATGACATAACATTGCAGGATATTGCCGCTCTAGTTGATGCATTCTATATCGGCGGTACAAAAAACGGGGCGCTGATGGGTGAAGCTCTTGTGATCTGCCGCCATGATTTGAAAGAGGATTTTCGATATCACATCAAGCAGAGAGGCGGTCTTCTTGCAAAAGGCAGACTTCTTGGAATTCAATTTGAGGAATTGTTCCGTGATCAACTGTATTTTAAGCTTGCTGCTCACGCAAACCGGATGGCAGAGCTCCTAAATAATTGTTTCCTGGATTTAAACTGCAGCTTTCTAACCCATTCACCCTCTAATCAGATCTTTCCCATCCTCCCAAACCACATCATAGAAAAGCTTGAAGAAGATTATTCTTTCTACCGCTGGAAAAGAACAGATGATGCTCACTCAGCAATTCGCTTAGTAACCTCCTGGGCCACAGAAGAAAAGGATGTACAGCGGTTTATCGATCAACTGAAGAACTATTACGGCAAATGAACGTTCTGACACGAGTCTGCTTTGAAAATTAAGAATAATTAATTGCATACAGCTCATACTATTCTTGTTGTGGTTTCATTTGGGATATCTCCACTTAACGGACAATGGTAATTAAGACATGAAACCACACTGCTTGAATAATCTAACAAATTTTCACATGCGTTGCAAATGCAACACGTTGCAGATACTCTGCGTGTTAAGATGCCTATAGAAGCTAACGTTACGTTTAATTATGAAAGCAGGGATCGTATGAGTTATAAGATTATGAAAAATATTGAAGCGTCAAAGGTTCAGACGCTGGCGGAATTGGTTGCATATCAGGAGGGCCAGGTCGTTAGCAAAACGCTCGCCCAAAACCCGAACGTCAGTCTTACTCTGTTTTCTTTTGATCAGGGAGAGGAAATTAGCACCCATGCTTCCCATGGCGATGCTTTGGTCTATGTCATAGACGGGCAAGCTGACATCACAATTGGCAACGAGAAATACCTAGTCAGCGCGGGAGAAACCATACTGATGCCTGCAGAAATCCCTCATGCGGTATCTGCACCTACCAGAATGAAGTTTATGCTGACCGTGGTCTTTTAAAATGGCAACTGCTGCACACCATGATTGGATTCAATGCGAATGCAGCATTTTATTGTCAAAGTTTTCTTTGCAGGAATAGGTTTCCAAAAGAATGGCTTCAGCCATTCTTTGGCATAATATTCAATATAAATTAGTTTCTTCAGGAGGGTTTGTTATGAAAGCGAGAATTGATCGTGACGGCTGTATCGGCTGCGGCCTTTGTCCTTCCATCTGTCCAGAAGTGTTTCAGATGGCGGATGATGGTCTGGCCGAGGTAATCGTAGAGGACGTTCCGGCTGATGCGGAAGGTACCGCAGTCGAAGCTCAGGAAAATTGTCCCGTATCTGTAATCTTTGTTGAATGATACCGGAATTTCCAGTGAATGCCCAGATCTGTCAATCAAGTCATACGCAATCAAAAAACCGGAGTTTCCTTGTGGATATCTCCGGTTTTTTAATGATTCTGCCAACACGTTTTTCAACAGGCACAAAACGTGTATTTTTAAGGTTCTATATTCTTTTCCACATGATTTCAAAAATTGTATACAATCTTATACACACTTGCCTGTGGGAAAATAAAACCGTATATACCGTTGATATTTCAATGCGCCCCATCCTTTTTCGACAGGATTCTACAGATTTTATCCACAGCCTGTTGTTAGTATTTCAGAAATTCCTTCCATGCAGGCAAATCCCGTTTTCCTTGTTCATATCCCAATCTGTAGCTCTCTGCTAGTTTTGAATAATTGACTTCACGGTTCGAAACAGGCATGGTTTCAGGATATACAAGAAATGCCTTACCCTCTTTTTCAAGGTCTTCCAGTTCGTCCAGCGTCCTGTTATATGCGTTGTGTCGATTCAGCATTGCTTCGGCAACCAACGGGTATTTCCGATAGATATTTTTGATGGCCCCTCGATACTTAACCGGCGTCTTTCGATAGCCTTTTGGCCGGGTTAGGATGACAAAAAATTTCTTCATTCCGTCGGTCTTCGCAATATCCAAAGGGATGCCTCCTCCCAAGCCTCCGTCCACGTAATAACAATGGTCATAGTAAGTAGGCGGCATAAAGACGGGCATAGAAGATGATGATCTTACGATTTTCGCCAAATCCGGAATACTTCTAATGTCGTGTTTTGAGAAATATCTCATCTCGCCGGAGTCACGGTCAAAGGCTCCGATGCGAAGCCGAGCCGGGTTTTCTAAAAAAGTTTGCATATCAAAGGGCAGGGCAGCTTCCTGATAGGGTGTCTCTTCATAGATATATTTTGCTCTGAAAAATCCTTCACCTCGAACGAAGGAGTTCCAGCCCCCGAATTGGGGATCCAAAACCAAATCAACGAAAGAGCGTTTTGCCCGCTGAGTATCTCGTGATAGATAATTTACACTATGGCTGGATCCAGCAGAGATCCCCGCCACATAATCAAAATACAGCTCATTCTCCAAGAGGTTGTTGAGAAATCCGGCTGTATAGCTCGCTCTCATCCCGCCACCTTCAAAAATGAGCGCTATTTCGCTGATATTATTTTGAATTGTCATTTCACCACTTCCTTACCAGAGCTTGTCTTCTTTCATCCCATAAGTAGATTTTTGAGGATAATATTTCCTTTTTAGTTTACTACGTTTCTGATCGAAAATCATCCTTTTTGTAGAGCTAGGTTTAAATCAAGGTTAACAATTGGAAACTGTCCATAAACCAAGCTTCTTCCCCCTCAACATTGTCCTCTTCTTTTGTCTCAATCTTTTCAACAGAGGAAATTATTTAGAATTTCAATGATTAAGGTGGTTATCCACACGTCCAAAAAAATTGTATACAATTCTATCCACTTTGCCTTGTTAATAACTTTCACCTCTGTAATCCTTGCTATTGCAGGGTTTTATTGAAATAATCGATTCCTTTCCTTTGATTTATCCACAGGCTGGGGAAATCTGGCTCCCTCACCGTCAATGACATATGGAGGTTCCCTTTCATCTTCGGATTTTTTTAATACCTTCTTGCCCCCTGTGGTTGGAATAACTTTTTCAATTAAGACCTTAAGATTATGTAATGAAAATTGAATTGTAATACTTGCTTTTTTTATTCAATTAAGGTATTATTTTATTCGCAGGTTAAATAGGATTAATGTGCGGGTGTAGTTCAATGGCAGAACACCAGCTTCCCAAGCTGGATACGGGGGTCCGATTCCCCTCACCCGCTCCAACAAACAAAGGCATTCTGAATCGAGTGCCTTTGTTTTTTATTTATCCAGAAGGGGAATCGGACCCGAAAGGGCATTGAGCGTTACGAAAACCATCGAGCATGGTTTTTAGCAAGATGGTCCAAGCCTGCCCTGCAGGCGCAGGGCGGCAAAAAAAGTGAGGCCGCAGACTCTCTTTTCTGAAAATCTGCGGCCTATGGATTATCTAATATAGCTGCTAGGGTCAATCGGAATTCCGTCTTTCAGCACTTCAAAATGTAAATGTGGAGTCTCTAAACTCTCAAACAGTGAAGAACTTCCAACACCGCTGATGGCTTGTCCTTTTTTGACAACATCTCCCTCACCAATCATTTTTGTTGTACTTAGATTAGAATATCTTGTTACAATGCCGTCGCCATGTGCAATCTCAATGGTGATTCCCAATTTGTCGTCATTATATACCTTTGTTATGGTTCCATCACCCGCAGCCAGCACCGGGGTATCTGTAGGAGCCTCAATGTCTACTCCGGTATGAACAATAAATTGATCCAGTGTAGGAGAATAAATTGGCACATCCTTTGAAAATTCTTTTACTACTTTTCCCTCTAGGGGTACCGTAAAGGAAGTTGCCTTTTTCTCATTTGTTCCCGGAGTCTGAGCAGGCTCTGGTTTTTGTGCAGTACTGTCAATGGTCGGTACTGGTTTTACTACGTCCTGCCCCCCCTGATCAATCATATTATCGTCTTGTGCAATATTAATATTATCGTCATCATCAAGATTCAGTTGATCAAAATTGGATTTCATCGTGAAGATCGACGCAATTGCAACTACACAGAAGCAAAGAACAAGTGCAACAGCTACTCTGTCATTTGGTTTTTTAGGATTCAATCGCATATAAAACACCTCCAACAGTATTATTTCC
>JAQSXD010000261.1 GCA_029266295.1 Bacillota bacterium
ATTTCCCAAACCGTTTTGCAAGGTCAAGGCGATGGTTTGAGGTCCGAAAACCGCCTTGTTTGACTTAACTGCCATACTGGTCAGCGTAGACTTTACAAATACGATTGCAAGATCGCAAAATCCGACTTCTTCCGGGTCACTTGTCCCCTTCACTCTGTCGTATGTAACAAGGACTCCATTTTCCTCCATCACAAGACCTTTGCTTCTGACAGTTTCCATATGGTCCTTCCATACATCGATCAAATAAACCTCATTCTCCGAAACGGTAGAAAGCTTAGCTCCGTAGAGACAGCCCATTGCACCCGCTCCAACGATGGCGATTTTCATTGGTTCCTCCTAATACAATTTAGGGATATCCACTTCTTTGTTGAAGCTGAAGTCCGGTGACGGAAATTCTCCTTCCAGTGTTTCGCGATGGAACTCGTTGAGTGCCTCCACCATCGTTTTGCGAATCTGAGCGTATTGTTTCACAAACTTTGGTTTAAAATCGCCGTACATTCCCAGCATGTCCTGGGTTACCAGCACCTGACAATCAACATGAGGGCCTGCGCCGATGCCTAAAATCGGAATGCTGACAGCTTCCGTTACTGCTTTTGCAACCATGGAAGGCACACATTCCAAAACGATGGAGAAGCATCCTGCTTTTTCCAACGCAATGGCGTCTTCGATGAGTTTTTTTGCGCTTTCGGGAGTTCCGCCCTGAACCTTAAAGCCCCCAAGGGAGGATGCGGTCTGAGGTGTCAGTCCGATGTGACCCATGACGTTGATACCTGCTCTTACGATGGCCTGTATCCTGGATAGCATTTCCACACCGCCTTCCAGCTTGATACAATCGCAATTTGTTTCCTTAATGATACGGTTTGCATTTCTGACAGCTTCCTCATCACTCACATTGTAAGATCCAAAGGGCATGTCACCGACGATCCAGGTATTGGGAGCACCTTTTACCACGGGTCTGATATGATGGATCATGTCATCCATCGTTACTGACTCGGTGCCTTTGTAGCCCAGCATGATCATTCCCAGTGAGTCTCCTACCAGTATGATTTCCACATCGCTGTCGTTAATAATCGAAGCCATGGTATAATCATACGCCGTAACATAGCTGAACTTCTTCCCCTCCTGTTTAAATTTTTTGAAGTCGGAGATCGTCATTTTCGTTTTGTTGCTCATTTTTTTCCTCCTAGATAGTTTCCCTTGCCAAGGTTCATCACGCGTGAAGCAGGATGAAATCGGTCAAAGAAGGGATTTTAATATATAATAAAAAATTATATATTCGGCTTAAAGCCCAGCATCCGCGATATTCTCTCTGCGGCTTCCGCCACTAACTCTGCATACAAAGTGAGATGCTGATCCGGATCATACCTGTATTTTGGACAAGACACGCTGATTGCTGCAATCGGGTCACCGTGGTAGTCAAAGATGGGAGCTCCAAAGCAGATTAATCCGATCAGATACTCTTCATCATCAATGGCGTATCCCACGTTTCTTACTTTTTTCAGTTCTTCCTGCAGCAATACAATGTCTGTTATCGTATTTTCTGTAAAGATCTCAAACGAGATACTTCCTAATACATTCTGTCGCTCTTTTTCCGGCATATAGGCGAGGATGACTTTTCCCAAGCCCGAACAATAGCATGGAACGCTGGTTCCAATCCCGAGACCGACTTTGATCGTTGAGCTGCTTTCCAGCTTGTCAATATAAAAAATCTTATTGCCTGCCATCACGCCAAGATTGATGGTCTCACCGGTTTTCGATGCAAGCTCTTCCATTACCGGCCTTGCGATGTGCTTTACGCCGGTTTTATCCATAACCCTGTTGCCCATTGCCAGTAATTTCAAGCTATTTGCGTATTTTCTGCTATCGGGGTTCTGATTGATGTATCCCGCATCCTTTATGGTATTGATCAAACGATGAACGGTGGACTTATCCATATGCAGTCTGTCGCTCAGTTCTCCGATACTAAGTTCTCCGTATTTATCAAGCGCTTCCATAATCAGAAAGGCTTTTATTACAGATTTTACGCTGTTTGATTTATCCTCCGTATCGTAACCCTGCATGTTGTTTCCTCCAAATGCATAGTATCAAGAAATCGCTGATTTGACGAAAGGTGCACAGTTGGTCGATTTGATGTGCGCCTGAAATGGAATCAGCATTCCCTACGTTCGCTTGTAAACATACCAGTAAGCCATACCTACAAATACTCCGCCGCCCACGATGTTGCCCAGGGTGACCGGGATGAGGTTATTTACGAAGAAACCGCTCCAGGTGAGTCCATCGAGTGCCTCTTGTGATAATCCACTGAGCGCCGCAAAGCTCATCTGAGACTTTGCCATGAGTCCTGCCGGGATGTAATACATATTAGCAATGCTATGCTCAAAGCCTGATGTGATGAAAAGCCAGATGGGGAAAAAGATTGCGAATATTTTCCCCATCATGGACTCCGCTCCGGCAGCTAACCATACTGCCAGGCATACGAGCCAGTTGCACAGAATCCCCAAATAAAAGGCTTTTGTGAAATCAAGCCCCACTTTATATGCCGCGGTTTTTACAGTAATTGCTCCAAGTAGTTCACCGCCGCTTGCAAAAAGTCCGGAATGGACCATCATATAAACGATGAGTAACGATCCGATCAAATTTCCGGCATAGACGATAACCCAGTTTCTTAGCATTCTTCCCAAAGTCACTTTTTTCTCACAGACTGCTGCGAGGATCATCGTATTTCCCGTAAAAAGCTCGCCTCCTGCCAGAACTACCATCATAAGACCGGTTCCAAATACAGCGCCTGCCAATACCCTGCCAAGGCCGTAAGTATCGGGACGGGCAAGGAGATTAAAGGCAGCCATTGTTGAGCCTTGTGCTGCAAAGGCGATAAAGGCGCCTGCCAATATGCCAAGAATCAGCAATTTCTGAAAGCTCCCGCCCGCTTTTGCTTCTGCCGTGCGGATGATCGCATCAGTGATTTCGGCAGGCGATAATGGTTTCATATCCATTTTTATACCTTACCTTTTCATATTTATTCTTATTTTTATTTATTCTAGCGAAGCACGGAAGGAATCAGCACTTCTCTAAATTCCAAGCGTTAGCGTAGTCAAGTCAAGTTAAGTTAAGTAATTGTTTATCCTTCGTCAAATCATTACTTAACTATCGATTGCTGCTCCATAGCCCTGATGACGTGTTTTAATAGGATCATCGAGGTGACCGCTCCCACGCCTCCCGGTACCGGTGATATTGCGCTAACCGACTCAACGACTTCGTCGAAATCCACATCTCCGCATAAATTGCCTGACGCATCAGTATTGATTCCCACATCAACGATGACAGAATCGGTAGAAAAAAACTCTTTACCGAAAAATTTCGCCTTCCCAGCTCCTGTTACCACGATATCCGCTTTGGCAGTTACTTCAGGCAAACTCTTCGTCTTGGAATGACACAGGGTCACTGTGGAATTTTCATTCAGAAAGAGCATGGCAAGGGGTTTGCCCAGAACCATGCTTCTGTTGACCACAGCCACATGTTTCCCATCCAGATCATAGCCGTAAAACTTCAAAATCTCAATGACGGCCTCGGGAGTGCAAGGCGCAATTCCGCTCTTATCCCCAAGAAATACCTTTTCCGCATTGACAGGGCTCATGCAGTCGATGTCCTTCTCCGGCTTGATCGTCCTGCTAACGAGGTCCATATCAAGCTGCTTTGGAAGGGGCCTGAAGATCAAGATGCCGTGAATATTCTGGTCTTCATTGAGCTGATGGATCTTGTCAATAAAGTTTACCGTATCAACATTATCGTCAACTTCCACGACTTCTGCAAGAATTCCAAGCTCTCCGCAATTTTTCAGCACACGATTTTCATAGGCGATATCGTCCGGCCTGTTGCCTGCACGAAGAATTGCCAGTTTTGGAAGTACTCTTCCTGATTGCCTGCAAGCTTCCACCGCATTCCGTATCTCCGTTCTGATTTGATCTGCAACAGGTTTTCCCTTTAACAGCATAACAGTCCCTCCACATATTCATATACCTCATCAGCCAGCCGGAGTCCTTCTTGCTCAACCGACTTGATCTGTGCGCTATATTTCGCCTTGAGGGTTTCATCTTTCATAAGCTTTAGATTGATCAGGACATTTAGTTTTGCTCCCTGAAGTGCGGATTTGCAAAAGATTACTCCTACGCCTGCATCGCTGATGACGATACGGCTCCCTTTTATCGCATATTGTTCCAGCAGCTTGATTGCAGCAAGACAGTTTTCTGCAATCTCCATTGGAACCTGTGTTGCTTTTACAAGTACTTCCTGAAGAATGCGCTCTTTTTCTGCTTTTTCTTCGTCTGTACCTGACGGTAGTCCGTAGGCTCTGGAAAGAGGCTCAAAAACCTCTGCATCTTCCGCTACAAGTTCATTAAACCGGCGAATCAATATTTCCGATTCCAGAAGTAGTCCTTTTATGTCTTCTTCAACATCCGCATATTTTTTCTTACCCACCGTAAGATTACCGACCATGCTTCCCAAAGCCATACCAACAGAGCCTACGAGCGCTGATGCGCCGCCGCCTCCTGGTACGGGTTTGCTGGATGCAAGTGCGTCGATGAATTCCAGGCAGCTTTGATTCAGCATTCTATCCTCCTAGAATAAGCCGGATATTTTTCCGGTCTTGTCAATATCGATCATTTCGGCCGAAGGTACCTTCGGAAGTCCTGGCATTGTCATGATTTCTCCTGTAATGGCAACGATAAAGCCTGCTCCTATGGATGGCTTGATATTCCTCACCGTGATGCGGAAGCCTTCAGGTCTGCCAAGTTTTTTCGGATCATCAGATAAGGAATACTGGGTTTTAGCCATACAGATTGGTAAGTTTCCATAACCAAGCGCTTCGATTTCCCTGATCTGATTCAGGGAATTTCCGATATAATCCACCCCTTCCGCACCATAAATCTTCGTCGCAATGGCATGGATTTTTTCTTGGATGGACAGAGTTTCATCATAGGAGAATCTAAAGTTGTTCTCCTTTTCCTCAATGACACGCACCACTTCATGTGCCAGCGCTTCTCCACCTGCGCCTCCCTTGGCCCAGACTTCGGACAGCATGACATTGACGCCAAGCTCTCTGCATCGGTCTTCTATGTATTTCAGCTCATCTTCTGTATCAGTGGGGAACCGATTGATTGCCACAACAGCAGGAAGACCATAAACCTCAGTAATGTTCTCCACATGCTTCAGCAGATTTTCAATTCCCTTACCCAGTGCCGGTATATTCTCGTTGTTTAACTCCGCCTTCAGCACTCCGCCGTGATGCTTCATCGCTCTTGCAGTCGCTACGATAACAACAGCATCAGGCTTCAGGCCACTGATTCTGCATTTGATATCAAGAAATTTTTCTGCGCCAAGATCTGCTCCAAAACCGGCTTCCGTTACGACATAGTCGCCCAGCTTGAGAGCGATACGGGTTGCCATTATGCTGTTGCAGCCATGGGCGATATTTGCAAATGGTCCTCCATGAATAAAGGCAGGAGTATGCTCAAGCGTTTGGACAAGATTCGGCTTCAAAGCTTCCTTCAACAAAGCAGCTACCGCTCCCTGGGCCTTTATGTCACCAACCGTAACTGGTTTGCCTTCAAAGTTGTAGGCCAAAATGATTCTGGCAACTCTCTCCTTCAGATCTTCAAGATCCTTGGATAAACAAAGAACAGCCATAATTTCGGATGCAACTGATATATCGAAGCCATCTTCCCTTGGCATTCCATTTGCTTTTCCTCCAAGACCGTTCACCATAAACC
>JAQSXD010000262.1 GCA_029266295.1 Bacillota bacterium
CGATTTAACGGCAGCAGCTTTTGCAGTATCAATCACCTTTCCGCCGCCAAGACCGATGACCAAGTCAATATCCGACTTTTGGATTTCTTGAATGACTCGATCAATTTCTTTGTGCGAACATTCGCCGCTAAATGTCATCTCGAACACGTCAAATCCTGCCAGAGCGAGATCTGGAAAATAAGGTGCCGCCTTGCTCCATGACTTGAGTCCGTGAAGAATAAGGATTCGAGCGGCTGACAGTGACTTGAGAAACTTCGGCAGGTAGTCATAGGCGCCTTTTTCAGAGAGATATTGCTGAGGTCCAACTCTGGAAACTACATGAAAAGACATTACATTGAACTCCTTTAATGGCAGAATGAAAAAAAATGCCTGCCTTTAATTCATGGTCATACCGCCTGTCACATTAATCGCCTGACCGGTCATATATGAAGACAGCGGACTGGCCAGAAACAGAGCAACATTCGCTACATCGGACGGGAGGGCCGTTCGCCCCAGCGGTACTTGTGAACAGTCTTCTTGGTAGATCTCTTCCGGCGTCATGTTTCTAAGTTTGGCGCCGTCAATCCGTTCCCTATGCTTCATACTCGTTTCAATAATGCCGGGACAGATCGCATTGACCAGAATCTGCTGAGGCGCTAATTCGATAGCCATAACCTTCGTAAATCCGAGCACCGCGTGCTTTGAGGAGCAATAATTTCCCATACAACGGTACCCATTTTTTCCAGCCTGAGAAGCAATATTAATGATCCGCCCTTTTATTCCCTTTTCCTGCATCTGACGGGCAACTGCCTGTGATACGAGAAAAGTTCCTTTGGCGTTGACCTCCATGACTCGGTCCCAATCTTCTTCCTTAATGTCAACAGCATAATCCATCGTTGAGATCCCTGCGCTGTTTACGAGAATACTAATAGGACCCAGCAGATCAACCGCCGACTTCACTGCCTGCGCAACATCCTTTTTATCCGTTACATCCAGCTTGAGATGAACCAGGCGATCTGATTTCTGCTCCACCTTTTCGCTAAAAGCGACATCAGCCACAGCTACTCCGGCACCAGCTTCAAGAAATAATTCAGCAATTCCCTGGCCGATCCCCGAGCTGCCTCCAGTAATGAGTACATTTTTATCTGTTAAATCGATCGTTATCATTTTTCGCTTTCAATCTCCTAACCTATTTGAATAAGTGCAGCGCCTCAATACGCTTAACAGCCTCCGCCAGCACTTCTTCACTGTTTACCAAACTGATTCTGATAAAGGGATCGCCTTTTTCCCCGAATCCAATTCCTGGCGCAACAACAATATGCGCTTCCTGAAATAACAGTTCTGAAAAAGACTGGCTGTCATAGCTTTCAGGCACCTTCAGCCAAGCGAAAAACGTGCCGGGAGGGGAAGCAACCTTCCAGCCAATACGCCTTAACCCATCAATGAACACGTCTCGTCTTCGCTGATAGATATGCACGAGATCAGTCGCACATTTCTGCGATGATTGCAGTGCACAAGCTGCAGCGTCTTGAATGGCACCAAACACCGTACTGTAGGCATGCGTGTGAAATTTGTTCAAAGCCTTTATAATTGAGGCATTTCCCACTGCAAAGCCAAATCGCCATCCTGCCATATTATACGTTTTCGACAGAGTATACACTTCGACTGCAACGCTTTTCGCATGTTCTGTTTGTAGAATACTCAACGGCTTATTATGGTCATATCCGAGCGAAGCATAAGCAAAATCATTAATGACCGGAAGACGATGTTCTCTAGCAAAATCAATCGTTCTTTGAAAAAAATCCTTGGTTGCTAGCGCTCCAGTAGGATTATTCGGATAATTGAGCATCACAAGCCGCGCCTTTTTCAATACATCCCCTGGGATGCATCGATAATCCGGAAGAAATTGATTCGACTCCTCTAGCGGCATGGCATAGGTTTCTGCCTGTGACAGAGTGGCCGAAGAATAATAGATCGGATAGCAAGGATCCGTAATCAACATATAATCGCCAGGATTAAGCAGTACTTGCGGGATTCCGGTAATACCGATATGAGATCCGTGAAAGATAGCAACTTCGTTGACCGGATCTAGTAGCACCCCATACTTTTTTTTATAAAAGTCGGTAATCGCCAATCTCACGTTTTCCTTACCGAGGAAAGGTGGATAAGCATGATTTTCCGGTTGATCCGCGGCTGCCTTGAGGGAGGCAACAATATGCTCAGGCGTCGGCAGATCCGGATTTCCCTTGGAAAGGTTGATAAACGGCAACCCTGTTTGTTCCGATTCAGCCAATTTATTGTCCAACTGATCAAAAAAATTAACAGGAAGCTTCCGGGCACGTTCAGAAGGCTGAAAATAAACCAAATCGTATCCCCCTTAGATCATCCAACACTAACTCCTATCTTCTTTCTTAATTCCAAAAACCAATGGTGCGAGCTGCTCAAGATATACGGCATCTACGGCATCAAAATGATTGAATAACGGGCTGTCTAAATCCAGAACACCAAAGAATCGATCACTCTTCGGCCAAAAAACAGGGACGACAATCTCTGAATTTGAACGTGCATCACAGGTGATATGCCCAGGGAACTGATGAACGTCAGGGACGATTTCCGTTTTCTTCGTAAAGGCCACCTTTCCGCAAACGCCTTTTTGAAGTGGAATATGCATACAAGCAACCCTGCCTTGAAACGGTCCTAAAATTAATTCATCGTTTTTCCAACGATAAAATGTTGTTCCATTCAACCCGGGCACTTTCTCGAAAATAAGAGACACCATATTGCTCATATTCGCGACTAAATCAAATTCCTGATCAAACAAGGCTCGCAACTGTTGGTTCAAATCAGAATATATTTTCTCTTTATCCATGGCAATCATCTCATCTGTCCTCCGAATAAAAACTATGAGGAAGCAGATGTGATCTCCTCTCTTATTGACTCATCGTTATTCATATACGTAATTCTCATGTGTTAACTTGGAATTATGTATCATTTTTATTTTGTGTACGAATAAAATACTTTCTCTAATGCATCACCTCTAAATAAAAAAATTGCCTTCTTTGAAATAAGAAGACAATTGATACTTACGCTCATAATTAATTGAGTTAATTGTTCCCCTATCTCTCAGAATAAATCTGCAGGAATTAACACCATGCGACGAATCGCTGGTTGTTGGGTTTCATTGGGCCAGTCCCTCCACCACTCTTGATAAGAAGATGACTATTAAATTATCAAAGTAATACTATGTGGATTATTGTATATGATATCAAACACAACTGCAACACTTTTTTATTCTTAAATTTACACTTTAAGTACAATACAAAAAAAGTTAATAATACAGGAAAGGCCAATATTGAACTTCTTTCATAGTGTCGTTTTTTAAAACACTTCATGAATGCCCTTTCACAAATCAATCGGTATTATTTTCTATCATTGTCATAGAAAACATCATCGATATTGTTTAACACGTTGGCATATCTTGCCGCGGCAAAGAAATAGTCAGATAATCGATTGACATATTTTAAAACTGATCCATTTATTGATGTTTCTTTTTGTAGAGCGACGATTTGCCGCTCCAGCCTTCGAGTTATCGTGCGTGCAACGTGTAGTACAGCCGCCACGCGACTGCCGCCTGGGAGAATAAATTGCCTGATTTCCGGAGAACGGGCGCTGTAAAAATCAATCCTCTGCTCGAGCCATTCCACGTGTTTTTCATTAAAAATGTAGGCAGGATGATTAGAAGGCGTTGCTAGGTCATGTCCAGCGTCAAATAAGCATTGCTGGATTTCCTGCAATTCATTGATAAAGAGAGCTTCCCGATCGCTGCAACACGTAATGGTATAGCCCAGCCAGGCGTTCAATTCGTCCATAGTCCCGTAAGCTATAACTTGCTTGTCATCTTTTGAAACCTTGCTGCCACCAATCAATTGAGTGCTCCCCTGATCTCCACGCTTCGTATATAGCTTCATACTCCGTTTCTCCTTCCCTTTCAACAAATTACGTCTGAGCAGATTAGGTAATGACCGAATTATCTTCTGCAACGGCCGGATTATTCGCGATAACGACCGAATTATTCAGAACGACGACCGGAATATCGTGAACAACGACCGAATTGCTTTTTAATTACCGTTTTCAACCGCTTTTAAATCAAGCCCTGACTTTTTATAGGTCAGCATTTTGTAAAGAAGTTCACTAATGTATGCGCCTGCTTCGACCGGGGGTATTCCCTGCGCATGAATATTCGACACGACTGTCCGCCTCATCTCAGGCATTCCCATGGTTGGTCGATAAGCGATATAGGCACTCATTGATTGAGCGGTCGCCAATCCCGGCCGTTCACCGATCAACATGCATACAACATCAGCATCGGTGAGTTCGCCGACCTGGTCCATCACGCCTACCCGGCAATATTTGACAAAGATATGCTTTTCACAGTCTAGACCATAGTAATTTAATCCCTGCTTAATCGAAGGGATGATTTCCTTGATATTCGCTTCAATAGCTGCAGAACTTAAACCATCACCGACGACAAGCTGGATTTTCGGGTGACCGGTAATTTGTTGCTTAATTTTCGCCTCATTCTCTTTTGAAAAACGACGGCCTAAATCCGGACGTGTCAGGTACTCATCCTTTGACTGGCAGAACGTTTGGATCGCAATAAATTGCATTTCTTTTATCAGCTCTGGATTGACATAGGAAAAAACAGAGTCCTGAGCTGCTGCATGGTCTGCTCTGAATCTCAGGATCGACTGTGTTTTATATCTTGGCCCGCAGCGCCAGAGCCCAAGCCGCGCAGGCGTGAAGGATTTCATTTTTAGGTAACCCTCGTAATTATTCGGATTGGGGACTAGAAGCTGCTCTCTCATATTGATTTGAGAAATATCACTTAGTATCTGCTCATTTTCTTTTTCCATATGATTCATCTCCTCGGCATTTGAGAAAAAATTTTAGACCCGTTCTAGAAAGATCGATGCATCGCCGGCACGCTCTGTTAAACGCCCATTCTCTGATATCCCTATTTTTTCCATCCAATCCTCAAATTCCTTGATCGGATGAAGGCCGAATAATTCACGAATCGTTGCCGTCTCCTGAAATCCTGTTGACTGATAGTTTAGCATTACATCATCTGCATGTGGAACGCCCATGATATAGTTGCAGCCCGCAGAGGCCAGGAGTACGGTAAGATTTTCAGCATCATTCTGGTCCGCTTTCATATGGTTCGTATAGCAGACGTCGCATCCCATGGAAAGCCCAGTTAATTTGCCCATGAAATGATCCTCCAGCCCCGCACGAATCACTTGCTTGGCGTCATACAAGTATTCTGGGCCAATGAAACCAACAACAGTATTCACAAGGAATGGATCGAACGCTCGTGCGAATCCGTAACACCGAGCTTCCATCGTAACCTGATCCGTGTCAAAATTTGCTTCAGACGATAATTCAGAACCCTGACCGGTTTCAAAATACATCACATTTGGTCCCCAAGCCTGCCCTTGCTCCGCCGCAAGTTGTCGGGCTTCAGCCAACATACTTCGATTAATGCCGAATGCGGTATTCGCTTTTTCAGACCCGGCGATTGATTGAAAAATTAAGCCAGCAGGCGCGCCTTTTTTTACTGCCTCCATTTGAGTCGTTATGTGCGCGAGCACCGATGTCTGGGTCGGAATCTCCCATTTACTCCGGAACTCCTCAAATTTGTTCAATATGTCCCGCACACTGTCTACCGAATCATTAACTGGATTTAGGCCAATCACTGCATCACCTGCGCC
>JAQSXD010000263.1 GCA_029266295.1 Bacillota bacterium
TAAATCTCTTGGGGTTAGGGCTGGCGTGGCTTTGAATCCTGCTACTCCGCTTTCGGTTCTGGACTATGTTCTGGAGGATCTTGATCTGGTTTTGATCATGTCCGTTAATCCCGGATTCGGGGGACAGAAATTCATTCCTTCTCAGCTGGATAAAATAAAGACATTGAAAGCAATGAAAGAACAGCGCAATCCCAAACTGGAAATTGCTGTTGACGGCGGCATCAACTTAGATAATATCAAAACCGTGGCCGACGCAGGAGTCGAGCTTCTTGTTGCAGGTTCGATGGTCTTTGATGCTCCTGATATCGAGAGCAGGGTTAAGGAATTACTGGAATTGATTCAATAGCGATAATTACTAGACAGAACCCTGAATAGAGATCATAATAAAATAAAAAATTGAATGACAAACCTCCTCTATCGATGATAAGGGAGGTTTCTTTTTCATGATTTATCGTCATCTATTCAGACGTAAATGAGCAGAATTGATTTTTTCAAAACAGATCATTTACACGCATCAGCTTTACTTATTCTATTCTGATAAGCCAGCAGTGAACCTCTGATTAACAGGTTGAAATCCTCTGCCTGCCAGGCACTTCGTCCTGTAAAGAGCCCATCGATGGACGGCTGGACAATCAGATCTTCTGCATTCTCCGGATTGACACTTCCTCCGTACAGGACCGGAATCTGTTTTGCTTCTTCCCCGAACAATTCCGAGAGGCACTCCTTGATCAAACGATGCATGCTTTCAGCATACTCTGAAGTTGCGGGAATACCATTTACGCCAATTGCCCATACAGGTTCGTAGGCAATCCACAATTGATGAAAACGCGCAACGGGGATATCGTGAAGTCCAATTTTAAGCTGTCTACGAAGGACTTCCTCACTAACGCCGAACTTTTTCTCCTCAAGCGTCTCTCCGATGCAGAGCAAAACAGTAAACCCGTGGGAAAGAGCTGCAAGTACTTTTTTATTCTCTTCAATATCCGATTCCCTGAAAACATGTCTTCTCTCAGAGTGGCCGATCATAACAAGATCAAGATTTAATTCTTTCAGCATAATAGGGGAGATTTCTCCTGTAAATTGCCCCTGATCCTCCCAATTCATATTCTGAGCACCAAGCTTTATTAAATTTTGATCGACGATTTCTGATGCTTTCACAAGAGAGGTATAAGATGGGATGACAAACAGTTCTAGGCTGTCCCGGCTGATGTCTTTGGTCAAATTTGCCAATTTGCTTAAATAATCCAGAGTATCAGAGATGGTTTTATACATTTTCAGATTGGTACCGAAATAGAGCTTCTTATTCATTATTCTTCTCCTTTTTTTCAATAGCAAGGTGCTGCTGGCAGGGGATTCCTCCGCTGCACCTATGGGTTCTTGGCAGGAGTGGCTAAGCTGGTTATGAAAGACAAAGCCAAAAAACCGGAGCTATCCGGCCTTTTTCTTCCGCTATTTACTTTCAAAGAAGAAGAATTACTATGATGTCATACTATGTGCAGTTATCACCGGAGCATGTTCCCAAGCCCGGACTTTCGCCACACAGTTGATCATCATTGTGAATTCATATTCATTTTATAATACAATATAACAATATACAACTACAAAAAAGTTTATTATAATTAGGGGGAACTGGAAAAACCCCGAGAAAAGCATGTGGGTTTTTCAGACCGGATGAAATCCGGACGGCACCTCAAACACCTCAGCTGCTAAGATATTTGAGGTGCGTTCCCCCTAATTATCGGCGAGCGAAACCGAAGGTGACCCTATACAGTAGCTTCACCTTCGCACAAAACACGAGGTTACTGAAGGCAATCTCGTGTTTTGTGAATTCGAAAAGGCTAGATCAGTAGGAAAAGGCCTTTTCGAATTGTTTCGTAAGCCCTAATAAATGCGAATAGGAAACAAAATCTGGGGGATTTTGTCTTGGTGCATTTATTGTATCATTATGAAGCAAGCCGGAGCAACGGCTGCTTGCTGGATGAGAGTTATTGTGGAAAAGTGAAAGACGAATCAGGTGATGAAATGCTGGACAGAAAGTTACGAGTACTAATTGTTGACGATGAATTTCATATTGCAATGCTGATAAAAAAGCTGATCAAATGGGATGAAATCGGATTGGAATGCGTCAACGTGGTAGACAACGGGGAGAGAGCCTACCATATCATTACCGAGGAGAAACCCGACATTGTCATTACGGATATCCGAATGCCCAAGATTAATGGCCTAGATCTGATCAGTATGACAAAAAAAGAAATCGGCAACATCAAATTTATCGTGGTCAGCGGGTATAAGGAATTTGAATATGCGCACAAGGCACTGCAATATGGCGTGAACGATTATCTGCTGAAGCCGGTGAATGAAGAGGAACTGAACAAAGTTCTTCTGAATATTTGTGCTGCCTTTGCAGACGAAGGCGTCAGACAGAAAGAGGGTGAGCAACTCAAAAAAACCATTTCCGTCAGTGAGCAGATTATCAAAAGCAATCTGCTGAACAATATCATTGATCAGAATGAGTATCCAACCTTGGAGGATCTGGTTGAAAAATATAATTTATCTTTTCATGAAGGCGCATACCGCGGAATTTGTATCAAATTGGATCATTGGGACTATGAGAAAAGTGATAAAAAGCAGGACGCAATCACCGTTGAAAAGGTTGTGATGATCCTCGATAACATGGTGAAAGACCATGTCTATGAATACATGATCTGTAAAAAATCCAATCTACATATCTTCTGCCTTTTTAATTATGACTTGCTTCAGTCGAAGGAAATCAAGACGATTATTAATAATATCCTGTCCGAAATCCAGGAATATCTGATCGGATTTGAACAGTACAAGATAACCATCGGGATCGGTTCTGAGGTGATTGCATTTGAGAAAATAAAGCAATCCATTTCCGCTTCGCACATAGCAGTTCTAAATCGGATTAAGCTTGGTACAGGACGGTTGATTTATTACGATTCGCTGCGGACGGAAACTAAATTTGATGTTGAAAAGCACCTTTCTACGTATAAAGAATCGTATCTCATGAGTATTGAATCTCTTTCCAAAGAAAACCTAGAGAATACCATAAAGCAGGTTTACCTTGGATTTCACAATACAGAAAATATAGATTTCGCTGCTTGCTACGATATCGCTTACGAGCTAATCGATCTGTTTTTCGGTCATATAACTGTGCAAAATAGCGAAGGGAAGCAGCTAATTCAGGTGATGCGGAATGCTTGTCAGCACTGTTACACCTTGGAGTTTTTGACGGGAATGCTGACGAATTATCTGGGAAGTTATTTGGAAACCTGCCTGAAGCAGCTTGAAGTCGAAACCGCAAAGCCAATAAGGCAGGCAAAGCAGTATATAAATGAACACTATCGGGACAAGATTATGCTGGAGGATATCGCTGCAATTGTGGATTTGAATCCGGTATATTTCAGCGTTTTGTTTAAAAAAGAAACCGGTATGAATTTCAGTGTTTACCTCGTGCATATCAGAATGGAGCTCGCCAAGGAACTGATCCGGGGAAGCAATAAGACCATCGCTGCAATTGCAGATGACGTAGGGTATAAGGATAGCCGGCATTTCAGTCAGATCTTTACCAAAACCGTTGGTATCAAACCTGCGTTATATCGCAAGCTCTATTCCTAGGAGATCTTTATTATGGGTATGGCAAGAACAATCAAAATATATATGATGTTCCTTTTTCTGCTTGTCCTTTTCTTGCTTCTTGGTTATATCACCAAGCTGCTATCTCCGATCTGGATGGGGATTTTTCTCGTGAATCTGACTATTTTAACGCTGTGGCTTTATTTGACCATCGCCCGTCCGCTTTCGAGTTTCGAAGATTCTCTCGATCGCAGCATCGAAACGGAAATGGGCAGCGAAGCCCTTCTGGACAACCTGTCTGATGATATTCTGTTTAAGAATAAAATTAAAGATTTGGTGGAGAAGTGTGCCAATGAGATGATACGAGAAAATTCCGCTGAAATGCTGGACAAGCAGGCGGAGCTGGCAGCACTCCAAAGCCAGATCAATCCTCATTTTCTGTATAACACGTTGGAGACGATCCGGGGCTATGCCCTGATTGACGATAACAATGATATTGCAAAAATTGTTGAGGCTCTCGCTGCATTCTTCCGATACAGTATCAACCGCAGAGCCGACCTTGTTACCCTTCGGGACGAACTGGTGAACATCCAGAACTACATGATGATACTAAAGTTCCGATTTAATAATCGTTTCACGCTGGAGATCATCATTGATGACGATGATTCCAAGGCTTACGATTATTTTATTCCAAAGCTGATCCTTCAGCCGATCGTAGAAAACGCCATTTTTCACGGCCTTGAGGATTGCGTTGAGGGAGGCAGGGTTACCATAGAAGTTATTGAAACCGAGAAAAATCTGTTGATTACTGTTTCCGACAACGGGAAGGGAATGGACGGAAAGGCGTTGAATGATCTGAATGAAAGAATCCGGTCGGCAGAGCGAAATCTGGAGGCTTATAAAAGTGGTGCACATAGAAACACAGGAATTGCCCTTTCCAACATCCAGAAGCGAATCCAGCTGCTGTTCGGACCTGATTACGGCTTGAGCGTATATAGTACTGTCAATCAGGGGACTGACGTGGAACTGACAATTCCTGCGGGCTATGAACGAAGAATGCAGAAAGGAACCGTATCAGACCATGAAAAAGGAAATGCTACGCATCAATAATCTGAATATGGAGTACAGCACAACTGAACAGCTGAGGAATATAACCTTATGCCTTCTGGCGGGTGAGTGTGTCGGATTTCTGGGACTGGAGAATTCCGGGAAAAGGCTGCTGGAGGATTTTATCTGCGGAAAGCTGGCTGTAAATCGAGTCAGTTTTTATTTCGATGGGGTACGCCGAATTAACACGGAAGATTTGTGCGGATCTGTGTATAAGATCATTTCTTCAAATTACCTGATTGATGACTGGACCGTTGCGGAATACATTTTCCTGGTTGACGAGAGTTCTTTTTTTGGGATCAATAAGAAAAGGCTCGCTGCGAAAACGGAGGAACTCTTTTTAGAGTTTGGTCTGGATCTCAATCCGGATCGTAAATTAAAAAAGCTGACGGAGCTGGAGAAGCGGATGGTGGATCTGCTGAAGGCCTATAGCAAGCAGTCCAGAATCGTCGTCATTGAAGATGAATTTGAGGGTTGTTCTACAATGGATATTAAAAAGTTCAAGGAACTTCTGGATCGGGTTTCAAGCAGGGAGATGGCCGTTGTTGTCAACAGTCACTCTGATCACGTATCACGAATTCTTGCTGATAAATTTATCATTTTCAAGAAGGGAAGCATTGTCAAAAAATGCCGTAGAGAATATTTTAATGACAGCAGCAATCTTGAGGAGCTTCTGCTGGGGAGGCCCCAATCTCTCCCGGATATACCGATGCCTCTTAAAGAACCGCAAGGGGTGATCTATTCTGTTCACAGCATGACGCTGAAACAAGGACGTGTCTTTCAGTTTGACTTCTGTCAGGGAGAGGTTATAACGATACTTTCGCTGGATCTAAAGGAAAAAATCCAGCTGTTTCAACTTCTTTCCGGAAGGCTGATTGATAAAACAATGGAGATTGTTCTTGAACAGAAGCGCTGTGATTTTAATGATATCATCGGCTTTGTGAAAAACAGGATTGCCTCCATTGCGGATATGGGTGGTGAAAGTGAGCTGCTTCTCAGTATGTCGGCAGGGAATAACCTCTTGATTCC
>JAQSXD010000264.1 GCA_029266295.1 Bacillota bacterium
CGTGTAGAGAAGTTCAAGAAAAAGTTCAATATCGAATAATAGCAAAATTAACTGGAAATTCTCATTTCCAGTTTTTTTTAGGTTCCATTCATGCTATAATAATTCCGACCTATTTCAAATTCACCCTACGGATAGGAATGAAAACAACTTTTGAAGCCTTAGCGGTTCTGCCGCCAGGGTTTGATGTTTTTGAGAAAGTGACAGAATAATAATTAGCTGAAAGTTGTCAATAAGCGGCATCCCCGCAAGAAAAATAGTATTGTATTGTTTTCAAATAGAGCTATGTTCTTATTTGAAAGAAATATAAGATTAAATGAGTATCAATGAAATTTGTGTAAGATTAGGAGTAGAGAATGTACGATAAATTGGATTTCATCCAGGAAAAGTACGAGGAGCTCTCCCTTAAGGTGTCCGATCCTGAGGTTATCAACGACCAGACTGTATGGCAGAAGCACATCAAGGACATGTCCGAAATGGAGCCCATCGTAAATAAATACAAAGAATATAAAAAGACAGTTGATGAACTGAAAAACACCAAGGAAATGCTAGGCGAAGGCGGCATGGACGAGGAGCTTCGTGAACTGGCAAAGATGGAATTATCCGAGCTGGAAGAGAGGCAGGAGATTTTAAGCAGCGAGCTTCAAGTACTGCTGCTTCCCAAAGACCCCAATGATGAACGAAACGTAATTCTTGAAGTTCGTGCAGGAACCGGCGGAGAAGAAGCCGGACTTTTTGGCAGCGATCTTTTGAGAATGTACATGAGATATGCGGAACGTCGCGGCTGGAAAATTGAGGTGATGGATATCAATGACACCGGCATCGGAGGCATTAAGGAGGCCGTTATCCTGATTAAAGGGAGAGGGGCTTATTCCAGGCTGAAGTATGAAAGCGGTGTTCACAGAGTGCAGCGCGTACCGGAAACAGAATCCAGCGGAAGAATCCATACTTCTGCAGCTACCGTAGCGGTATTGCCGGAGATCGACGACGTTGAAGTGGATCTCAATCCCAATGATGTAAGAGTTGACGTTTACCGTGCATCCGGAAACGGCGGTCAGTGCGTAAACACCACCGACTCTGCGGTGCGTTTGACCCATATTCCTACGGGCCTTGTTGTTACGTGCCAGGATGAAAAGTCTCAGATCAAGAATAAAGAAAAAGCATTTAAGGTATTAAGAGCCAGATTATATGACGCGAAGCTTCAGGAGCAGAACAAGGAAATATCCGAAGCAAGAAAGAGCCAGGTCGGCTCCGGCGACAGAAGTGAGCGTATTAGAACCTACAATTTCCCCCAGGGCCGTGTATCAGATCACAGAATCGGGCTAACACTATATAAACTCGATTACTTCCTGGACGGAGATCTGGATGAGATCATCGACGGGTTGATTACGTCGGATCAGGCGGAGAAAATGAAGAATTTCTAAATAGGGCAAGCGACTGTCAGCAGGTTTTCCCGAAAACACGGTCGCTTCCAGTGTACCAAAGCTCCGACGGTTTTCTCCGAAAACATGCCGACAGCCGCCGTATTTAAAATTCAAGGGCTGGAGGACGGTTTTCTTCAAGAACACACACGCCGCGGCGCTACATATAAAAAGTATGACATACACCATTATTAAAAAGAAGGTTATAACCGGATGGAAACAAAAATATTTGATGTAAGAGATCTGAATAAGCAGAATCTTGAGCAGAGCATTATCTATGATGAGGCTGAGGCCAATGAGAAGGTGGAAGCGGCACTGGAGAAGATCGACGAGGCAGCCGGTATTCTTGCCGGTGGCGGACTTGTGGCGTTTCCAACGGAAACGGTCTATGGTTTGGGTGCGAACGCGCTGGATGCGGATGCAGTTGCTAAAATTTACGAGGCCAAGGGACGACCGAGCGATAATCCGCTGATCGTGCATATAGCCAGAGCCAGCAACATCGGAGAATTGACTCCCGCTTTAACGCCGAAGATCATTCGGCTTGTGGATAATTTTTGGCCCGGCCCGCTGACCATTGTTTTGCCGAAGAAGCAAAATATTCCTGATATAACCACAGGGGGTCTGGATACAGTAGCGATACGGATGCCCGACGATCCGGTTGCGCTTGAACTCATCAAGAAAGCAGGGTGCCCCATAGCGGCTCCAAGTGCCAATATATCGGGAAGGCCAAGCCCCACAAAAGGAGAACATGTAGTTACCGATTTGGACGGTAAGATTGATGCGATTCTCATTGGCAGTGATTGCAGAGTGGGGATTGAGTCTACGGTTTTGGATCTGACAGGAGATGTCCCAACCATATTGAGGCCGGGAATTATTACTGCTGAGAATATAGAAGCTGCCATTGGCGGTAAAGTGGAAATGGACCCGGCTCTGTATGTAAACAGACCCAGGGATGTTTCTGATGAAGCGAACAGTGACTTCATTCCGAAAGCACCAGGTATGAAATACACGCACTATGCGCCTAAGGCGGAGATGACAGTAATAGAAGGCCAGATTGACAGGGTAAAAAACGAGATTCAGCGTCTGAAAGGTTTGAATGAGCGGCTTGGACTGAAGGTGGGCGTGATTCTCTTTGAGGAGAAGGCTTTTATCGAGGCAGCCCACGAATTTTTTGCAAAGCTAAGGGAGCTGGATGACGAGGGTGTCGATTTGATTTTGGCTGGTGCGTTAAGTGAGCAGGACGGTGTTGGCTTTGCAGTGATGAACAGGATGCTGAAATCAGCAGGTTACAACATCGCTAAGGTGTAAATGATTTTCGTCAGCGCAGGAACTGAAATGAAACCGATTTTTGTTGATATGGAATTCAATTAATATATGTGGAGGTGCAATATGAAAATTGCTTTGGCTGCAGATCATGGCGGCTTCGAACTCAAGGAAAAGGTGAAGGTCTATCTGCTGGACAAGGGCTATGAGGCGCTTGATTTGGGTAGTGATAACGGAGAGATCTCAGTGGATTATCCAAACTATGGGAAACTCTGCGGAGAAACCGTTGTTAAGGGAGAAGCGGACAAGGGGATTGTCGTATGCGGAACCGGAATCGGTATTTCCATCGCGGCCAACAAGGTCAAAGGAATCCGTTGCGCGCTTTGCACCAATGTCTTCATGGCAGAAATGGCCAGCAAACATAACAATGCCAATATTCTTTCTCTGGGAGGAAGAGTGCTTGACACAGCGCTTGCTCTGGAAATTGTTGAAACTTGGCTTACTACCGAATTTGAGGGAGGCCGGCACCAAACAAGAGTCGATATGCTTGACTGCATATAAGACTATGCCGGAAATTTACTGCGAAAAAATTTGTTGAATAAAGATAAAGAGAAGCTTGATTCCGGTCGAGCTAGTATATGGAGGTATTCTAATGGGAAAAGTTTATGTATTTGATCATCCGTTAATTCAGCACAAAACTGCAATGATTCGTGATAAAAGCACCAGTGTTAAGGATTTTAGAGAGCTCGTGAGAGAAATTTCCATGCTCATGGCCTATGAAGTAACCAGAGACCTTCCGTTAATGGATGTGGAAGTTGAAACACCCCTTTGTAAGGCTACCTTAAAGATGCTTCAGGGCGAGGATATCGCTATCGTGCCTATTTTGAGGGCAGGTCTTGGCATGGTTGACGGAATGCTGGAACTGATCCCAAATGCAAAAGTGGGACATATCGGTTTGTATCGTGATCCGGAGACTCATCTGCCGGTAGAATATTATTGCAAATTGCCTTCCGATATCGGAAACAGACAGGTGATTGTTGTGGATCCCATGCTTGCAACAGGCGGTTCCGCAGCGGCTGCCATTGATTTTATCAAGGACAGAGGTGCAAAGAAAGTAGCGTTTATGTGCTTGATTGCAGCGCCGGAAGGAATTGAAGTTCTGCAGGAAAAGCATCCTGATGTTGATATCTACATTGCAGCCAAAGACAGCCACCTCAACGATCATAAGTATATCGTGCCAGGTCTTGGCGATGCAGGAGACAGATTATTCGGAACAAAATGAATTTCTTTGAAAAAATAGATTGATACGGAAAAAATTGAGGTTTGATATGATGGAAACAGCACAAGAGAGAAACGTATACGACGTTCTGAAAGAAAGAGGCCTAATCAAACAGACAACGCATGAAGATCAAATTCGTGAACTGCTGGGCAAGGAAAAAGTGACCTTCTACATTGGGTTTGACCCCACCGCCGACAGCCTCCACGTAGGACACTTCATGCAGATTATCATTATGATGTACATGCAGAAATACGGCCATAAGCCGATTGCTCTCGTAGGGGGAGGCACTGCCATGGTAGGGGATCCTTCCGGCAGAACCGACATGCGTCAGATGATGACAAAGGATACCATCAGAGAAAATGGTGAGAAGTTTAAGAAGACCTTTGGCCATTTTATCGATTTTAACGATGATAAGGCCATTATTGTAAATAATGCGGATTGGCTCCTGGAGCTGAATTACGTTGCGTTTATCAGAGATATCGGAAGACATTTCTCCGTCAACAGAATGCTCACGGCAGAATGCTTCAAGCAGCGTCTTGAGACGGGACTTTCCTTCTTGGAATTCAATTATATGCTCATGCAGTCCTACGATTTCTTGGAACTTTACAGACGTCACAACTGCAAAATGCAGTTTGGCGGAGACGATCAGTGGTCCAACATCATTCAGGGTGTTGATCTGGTAAGACGTGAAATGGGCGAGCAGGTTTACGGCATGACCTTTGCACTGCTTCTTACCAGCGAAGGAAAGAAGATGGGCAAAACCCAGAAGGGCGCGCTCTGGCTTGATCCGGAGAAGACTTCTCCTTACGAGTTCTATCAGTACTGGAGAAATGTTGAGGATGCTGACGTAAGAACCTGCCTTTCCATGCTGACGTTCCTGCCAATGGAGCAGGTGGAAGAGCTTTCAGCACTTAAGGATGCAGAAATTAATAAAGCCAAGGAAATCCTCGCTTTTGAAGTGACCAAACTGGTTCATGGAGAAGAAGAGGCTGCCAAGGCTCAGGATGCCGCAAGAGCATTGTTTTCAGGCGGAGCGAGCCTTGAAAACGTGCCCAAAACGCAGATCCCTGCTTCCCGCTTCGAAGGCGAAGGCGTTGGTGTTGTAGGTCTCATTGCAGAACTGAAGTTGGTATCCAGCAAGGGGGATGGTTTCAGAACCATCGAGCAGGGTGGACTGACCATCGACGACGTAAAAGTAACAGATGCGAAGCTCATGATTACCAAGGACATGTTCCAGGATGGCAAAATCCTGATCAAAAAAGGAAAGAAGACGTTCCACTTGGTCGAACTTAGCTAAGGAAACGCTAATTCATTCCGTGCGCACATCAGCGCACACTCCATTCAATCAGCGCTTTCCCTAAAAACAGAACAAACCGTTGAAAAACTTATGAAAATAACGAAATTAAATGACATGGCATCTGGCCATGTCATTTTTCAAATCTTTTATTCAATTTGACCCTGATTTTCGGACTTGATTTCAGATTGGGTTCCTCAGCGCGATTGAGTTTCTTAGCGCGCTTCGATGAGCCGAAGTGTTTCTTTTACCCATTGCAATTCCGCATCGTAATGAAGCTGGTGATGGCTGAAGATGATCATTGCAGAAGTCTTCATTTCCTCCGGCAGAAACTGGAGCGTTTCAAGTTTGTGCTGATGGATGGTTTCTTTGGATTGATTTAGTCTCGCTTCGTAGGAACGGAGGCTAGTGGCGAGCTTTTTGATATCCAGATGATCCGAAAAGAAGAATGCCCCGTCTGAGGCAAATAAAGG
>JAQSXD010000265.1 GCA_029266295.1 Bacillota bacterium
AAATCCGTAGCATTGCTGAACCGCACGCCACCCATAAAGGAGTGAGCGCCAAGCCCCATTCCAAGATAGTCGTCCATGGACCAGTACTTCAAATTGTGCCTTGATTGATAGCCTTTCTTTGCAGCATTGGAAATCTCATACTGGAAATAACCCTTCTCTTTCAAAAATGTTTGGGCATAATGATACATATCACGGTCTTCCTGTCCGTCGGTCTCAACTAGCGCACCTTCTTTTTTCATTTGAGAGAAAGGAGTACCTTCTTCAATTTGGAGGCTATAGAAAGACAGATGTTCCGGAGCAAGATCCGTTGCACGCTTCAGCGTTTCTTTCCAGTGCTTCAAAGTCTGTCCTGGTATGGCAAACATCAAATCGATATTAATATTTGAAAAACCGCAGTCCCGAGCGAGAGAATAATTATCATAGAAGTCTTCAGCGCTATGGGCTCTGCCCAGACGTGTCAGAAGCTCGTTATCAAAAGACTGGGTACCGATGCTCAGACGATTGATCCCCATGTCAAGGTAATTCTCCAGTTTTTCTTTGTTCAGCGTTTTGGGATTACTCTCTATGGTAATTTCCGCATCTTCCGATAGGATAAATCCTTTCGCGAGTGCCTCAGCCACCTCCCTTAAAAGGCTGGCATCAACCAAAGACGGCGTCCCTCCTCCGATGAAGATCGAGTCCACATAATACTCATTACGGTATTTCTCTGAGCAGATTTCGATTTCTCTTAATAAAGCGCCTACATAAGCCTTTTGACTGTCATCGCCGGCTTCAAAGGACAAGAAATCGCAGTAATTGCACTTTCTGATGCAAAATGGGATATGGAGATATAAGCCCAAGGATTTCCTTGGGCTTATGATTTTACCGTGATTCACTTTGATAGAATCGCCTTTTTCTTCGGCGGTTTTATTTATTGTCGTCATATTTCAGCACCGCTGTAAATGCCTCCTGAGGAACCTCCACGCTGCCAAACTGTCTCATTCGCTTCTTTCCTTCTTTCTGTTTCTCCAGAAGTTTTCTCTTTCTCGAGATATCACCGCCGTAGCATTTTGCAAGTACGTCCTTACGATATGCTTTAACGGTTTCTCTGGCAATAACCTTCTGACCGATGGAAGCTTGAATAGGAACTTCAAACTGATGGGGTGGAATGATTTCCTTCAGCTTCTCGCAGACAAAGCGTCCCCTGCTGTAGGCCTTTGACTCATGCACGATCATGGAGAAGGCATCCACCAGATCCTTATTCAGCAGAATATCCATCTTCACAACATTTGACTTTTCGTATCGGATAAACTCATAATCCAAGGAACCGTAGCCTCTGGTCTTGGATTTTAAAGCGTCAAAGAAATCATAAATTACTTCGTTCAGCGGCATTTCATAATGAAGAGCTACGCGGCTTTCAGTAATATACTCCATATGAAGCATTTTTCCTCGGCGCTCCTGGCAGATTTCCATAATGCTTCCGACGTATTCTTTCGGAATCATGATATCTGCTTTGACGATAGGTTCTTCGATATGTTTGATTAATAGCAACGATGGCAGATTGGAAGGGTTCTGAATCATCTCCTCCGTTCCGTCATTCATAACAACCTTGTAGATAACACTGGGCGAAGTGGTGATAATTCCCAGATCAAACTCCCGCTCCAAACGCTCCACGATAATTTCCATATGGAGAAGCCCCAAAAAACCGCAGCGGAAACCGAAACCTAGCGCGGTGGAGGTTTCCGGTTCAAAATGGAAGGCCGCATCATTTACCTGAAGCTTTTCCAACGCATCTTTGACGTTTTCGTACTTTTCCCCTTCGGCTGGATAAATACCACAGTAAACCATGGGCTGTACTTTTTTATAGCCGGGTAGAGGTTCTGCTGTAGGATCATGATCCAGCGTAATGGTATCACCCACTCTGGCATCGGCAACCTGCTTAATACTGGCGCAGATATAGCCTACTTCGCCGGCAGAAAGTTCGCTGACCGGCACGGGGCCTGGAGAGTATACACCAACTTCCGTTACCTCATACTTCTTTTTCGTATTCATAAGGCGGATCACATCACCCTTTTTCAGCTTGCCATCGAAGACACGGGTGTAAATAACAACGCCACGATAATTATCATAATAGGAGTCGAAGATCAGGGCCTTCAGTTTTCCGCCTGCATCACCAGTTGGTGCCGGAACCTTTTCAACGACGGCTTCGAGAACATCCTCGATTCCGATCCCTTCCTTCGCTGAAATTAAAGGCGCATCATGGGCATCGATACCAATGATATCTTCAATCTCCAGCTTTGCCTCATCTGGTCTAGCGCTAGCCAGATCTATTTTATTAATTACCGGCAGAATCTCAAGCTCCTCATCCAAAGCAAGGTAAACGTTGGCAAGGGTTTGAGCTTCTACCCCCTGGGTCGCGTCCACGATGAGCACCGCGCCTTCACAGGCTGCAAGACTTCGGGAAACTTCGTAGGTAAAGTCCACATGTCCCGGTGTATCAATGAGATTAAAGATATATTCGTTTCCGTTTTTTGCACGATAAGTAAGTCTTGTTGTCTGAAGCTTGATGGTAATTCCCCGTTCCCGTTCCAGATCCATGTTGTCCAAAAACTGCTCCTTCATTTCCCGGTGAGAAACGAGGCCTGTATTTTCAATAATACGGTCTGCCAGGGTGGATTTGCCGTGATCTATATGCGCTATAATGCAGAAGTTTCTTATCAATTGCTGGTACGAATTCATTGTTCCTCCCAATATATTTTCAATATTTCATATCTTTCTTCATATACAGCGTTCATTTTATCATCCGTGCAAATCGTTGCTCCGATTTGCTTCACACCGATACAATGAACGCATCCCGAAGGCAAAATTCTCATATTTTGCTTCGTATACAGCGTTCATTATAACACACCAGCATCACCCTTTACAATATCTCTGTTTTAAATACGTTATAGTCCCGTTCCGGTTCAACGATTCCCAAGAATCCCTGAATTTCAGAAACGGCAGTGTCCAGGCTTGCTGTGACACTGCCGCTGAGTTCCTTCCAGTCTTCTTTCAGCTCACTGATATTGATTGCCGCATTTTTTCCGAACATGGATAATGTTAGATAATCCGAATTGACCCTCCGTATCTGCAGCGTAATCTTTCCAGGTTGATCCATCATATCCGAATATGCTTCATCCACAGCCATAAAACCGTATACAGCTGCAAATACAAGAATAAACAAAATTGTTTTCTTTAATCTCATGGTATTCCCCTAATCAATTTTCCGTAACGCAGAACCGCTTCTGATTACAGCGTACTGATTCCTTTTCTTTTGTAGATTCGTTTTACTTTCGTATGTTGATTCTATTGATTTTCTTTAATTACTTCAGCCAAGACTTTTGCAAAATATTTCGCAGTGATTTTTGTCTGCTCGATGGTATTCTCATTGTTCCCAACTTCCAGCAAAATATGGTTGTCAGCTACATACTGGTTGAATTTATAAGGTTTTTCTATAATTTTACCGCCAAATCCCGGATACATCTCTTCAGCTTTTTTATTGATTTTATTTGCAAATGACTGTAGTGCTTCAACATTGGGATTGCCTGTTCCAATTACAAGGCTGTATCCTGCCATGGCTTCGTTATTCACGCTGACTGTTTTTGCAACATTTCCAACATATCCTGCTGCATCTCTATGTAAATCGATTACGATTTTATCAGAATCATAGCTTGCCATCAGCGTTTTAATGGTCTCAAGTGACCTGGAGTAAGACTGGTTATAAGATGGTGAGTCGTGAATGGTCTTATCGTGAACAACCTGAATTCCCATCTTCCGCAGTTCATCGGTCAGAACATCTCCAACCTCCCTGACTGTCCCGTATTCTTTAAGCGAGTGGAAATTTCCTTCTGTTACCGGCTGGTAGGATTCTGTTGCATGGGTGTGGTAGATGATAACCACCGGTTTTTTCACATCAACATCAGCAGGGGCGGGATTAGGAACCTCCGCTGTGATGCCAGAATCCGTGGTTTTTTCGGGACTAGCAGTGCCACTCTGATCGATGTCTTCAGGGGTGAAGAAATAACCTGGATCTTCTTCCGCAAGATCATCGTTCAGAACCTTTGCTCCCGGAAACATGGATCCCATCATTCCCTTCAGCAAACCAGAGGACTTTTCATTCTTCAAAAGATCTGCTTCGCCTTTCTGGTCCGGTAAGGCCGCAAGCGCTTCTCTTGATTCGAAAGAACTCCGGCTTACAGTGGGAAAGATATTTCCGATGTACATTTTACCAACATCTTCTTTTTGTGCGTCAAACATTCCCAAAGGTCCGCCATGCATAAATGAAATCATAATAAAACCGGAGACTACCCAGAACAGTAAGGTCATGAATGCCAGTCTTCCGCTTCCAGATTTCCTCCTGCCGCTATATGCTCCGTATCTTCTCTTTCTCATTGATTTAACTCCTCAACACTCAGCAATACTAAGAGTATATGCCCGGATGAAGCGTTATATTAATTCCATTTGCAATTATATCGGAAAAATCCTTGATTACCTGATCGATATCTGTAGCAGTGACAATCATCTGATAACCATTGTCATCGAGATATGCTTCGGCCCCGTCAGGATCGCTTAAAAACCCACTTAGATTGTCCAAGATCAAGGTTTTTGTATCGATTACAGTTGGAACACCAATGGCAATCACCTTGATTCCCAAGGTCGTTTCATTGAGCTGTTTGCGCATGTTTCCCGTTCCCGCCCCCGGTGAAATTCCAGTATCGCTGATCTGGATTGTGGTACTGATTCTGTCCACATTCCTTGCTGCCAGAGAATCGATGGCTATAATAAGCTCAGGTTTGGCAATCCTTGCGGCGCTCTGAATCAAATCGGCAGTCTCCATGCCGGTGGAACCCATTACCCCAGGAATAAATCCGCTAACGCATGAGATTTCATTGTCACTGTCAGTATCGTACATTAAAAAGTAATGCCTTGTAACCTTAACTTTGGCCACGGTATACGGCCCCAGCGAATCCGGTGTCACCTTATCGTTGCCGAGACCGATGATCAGTACTTTCAGTTGGCTGTGAAATTTGATCAATCTTTTCAATTCAAGAGACAGGGCCATAGCCGCTTTTTCCTTGATTTCTTCACTTCCGTCCACTGCGCTGTCGATTTCCAGCGTGATGTAATTGCCAATGGGCTTGCTCAATATCTTGCTGCCATGTTCATCGGTTATTTTAATCCGAGTGATATCCACCGCTCCTTCGTAGTGGTCAGTTTCAACCTCCACACCTTTAATTTCGATTTTTTCTTCTTGATTTTCTTTGTCATAGATTTCTTTATTTTCAATCGCCAGATCCGTTCTAAATTTCATCTTGCTTTATCTCTCTTTCCATCGGTCTTCATTTGTGATATATTGAAGCACAAGCATTTAATAAACTTTTTATATTTTTGCCTTGCGTTTTCCATTCTATTCATGTATACTCAAACTTGCGATATTTTGCGAAAGTGGGGTGAAATAATGGCGAATATCAAATCAGCAAAGAAAAGAATCAATGTCATCGCAAAGAAGACAGCAGTTAACAGAAGAGTGAAATCTCATCTGAAGGCGATCGTGAAGAATTTTGAAGGAGCAATTGCTACCGGAGATTTTGACACAGCAAAAGCGAAGCTGGCTTTAGCAGAAAAGAAACTGATGCAGGCAGCTGCAAAAGGAACCATTCATAAGAATGCTGCTTCCAGAAAAGTTTCCAGAATGACGACTAG